>NZ_KV811740.1:0-2343 GCF_001813195.1 Staphylococcus sp. HMSC065D05 | reverse complement strand
CATTACATAAAATGACTTATCGGAAGTTATCTATTATCCCTTATTCAGAGATGATATAATATACAGGTCGCCTATCTCTCAGGTGTCAATTTAGACGTAGAGAGGAGGTGTAATTATGCTTGATAACTTTGTTCACATCATGACCACAGCAGCGAGTGGTTGTATCGTCGCATTATTTGCGCATTGGCTACGTAATCGCAACGATAAGAAAAAATAGGCGACTATAGCCACACCTAAAAATCCCCTCACTACTTCCGATAGTGAGGGGATTGGTGTATTATGCTTAATAACTTTGTTAATTAGATTATAACACTGGTTAGTAGAGGAATGCAAAAAGTAAATTTTATATAATAGATATAGGAAGTATAATATATGATAGGTGGTATTTATGACAAAAGAGAGAAAAGATACTATGGATAGTAAGTATAAAAAAGTCAATTGTGTAAATAAAATTAAAAAAATGCTCTTTTATGTATCATTAATCTGTTCTTGTTTCATTACATTTATTTTAGATAATGACTTTAAATATTTAATTATAGTACTCTACATAGTAGTATTAGTGTGTTTCTTTGCAATTGATACTATTTTAACAGTCTGGTTAATTCCTAAAGTAGAAAATATAAGAAAAACTCATTTAC
The DNA here is from genome assembly GCF_001813195.1 of Staphylococcus sp. HMSC065D05. Taxonomy (NCBI): domain Bacteria; kingdom Bacillati; phylum Bacillota; class Bacilli; order Caryophanales; family Staphylococcaceae; genus Staphylococcus; species Staphylococcus sp. HMSC065D05. The sequence goes on along the minus strand of NZ_KV811740.1, from coordinate 1,705 downwards.
TATCGAATTCGTTTGGAATACCTTTAAATGATGAAAAAACTAAAGGTTACTATAATAATGAAAGTTCGCCATCTATATTTCGTTTAGGTTTAAATACTTTTGAGAATTCATTATTTTCTTTTGAAATTAGTAAAAAAATGTTACATAAAGAAAGATGTAAATCAATAATTTCTTTGATAACTTTGTTGTTTCTATTAATATTACGTTCAACTCATATAGAGTTACTTTTATTTATAGTACAGCTGTTATTTGGTACTAATATAATAATTAATTGGATAAAATTAGAAAAATATAAAATTGAAACAGAAAAAATTTATCAAAAATTTCGATATATATATCTTATAAATACAAAAGACGAAGGAAATTTTAACGAAAACTTATCTAAAATACTAGATGTTACTATTGAATATGAAATTCTTAAAGCTAGAATGGGAGTAATGCTTTCGACAAAAATATTTAATGAGATTAATAAAAAAACATCAGAAGAATGGGAAAGTATAAAAAAAGATCTGAAATTGAAATAAATAATTATCTTTATTTATAAAGGAGAGATTTAATGGTAAAGACAGTAGAAGCAGCTTTTGAAAAATTCTCAAAAGATTATGTGAAATTAGATAGAAATGAAACAAATAAAGCTTTAAAAAGTAGAGATTGGTTAGTACAACAAATAAAAACATTTCCAAATAAAGAAAAAACATTTCCGAATTTATATAGCGAAAAGAATATATATTTTGGTTCTTTTGCTCGAAAAACTAAAATTAAAGATTTAGATGACATAGACATAATGATTACATTGAGTGCAGAAAATGGAACTTATATTGAATATTCAGACAAAATTGAAATAATAGTTGAAGAGAATGCAGATATGTTAAAAAAATTATGTTTTGATGATTCAAATAGACTTAATTCTAGAAGAGTAATAAATAAATTTATTGAGTTATTGAAAAAGATACCACAATACGAATATTCAGACATAAAGAGAAATCAAGAAGCAGCCACTTTAAAATTAGCAACATATAAGTGGAACTTTGATATTGTTCCTTGTTTTTTTACTAAAAAAGATCTAAAAGGAAATACTCACTATTTAATACCTGATGGTAATGGCTATTGGAAAAAAACTGATCCTAGAATTGAGAAAAGTATAATTTCAGAATTAAATCAAATTAATGGTGGAAAATTATTAGATATAATACGTATTATTAAATATTGGAATAAAAATAGTATGGCACCTACAATGCCTTCTTATTTATTAGAGATAATAATATTAAATTATTATCAAGATAATAAAGAACTAAAACAACATATTAGTACGGAAATACCTAACATTTTAAATTTTATTCAAAAAGAAATTTATAATATGATTTTTTCTCCAGATAATCCAAAAGTTGATATTAATACTTTGTCTCAAGAGGAAAAATATAAAATATCTCAAAAAGCTAATGAACACTCTAAAATATCTCAAAAAGCCATAGATTTTGCATCAAATCTTGATAATAAAAAAGCAATAGATGAGTGGCGAAAAGTATTTGGTAAAGAATTCCCGTTATATGTCTAGTGATTATGAAAAGATAAATTCATTGCGCAAGTATGACAAAATATTTTAAAGTTAGTTTTGTTATTTTCAAGTACACCCTAATCATACAGATACAGTTGTTGAATTTATAGCAACTAAAACGTATGATTAGGGTGTATATTAATTGTGGAG
>NZ_KV811739.1:42834-99098 GCF_001813195.1 Staphylococcus sp. HMSC065D05 | reverse complement strand
GACATATTGTCATTCAGTTTTCAATGTTCATTTTGTAAAATCAATCTTTTACATTGTACTATATCGCTTTGATAAAAGTCAACAACTAATTGATATTACTTAATCAATTTTAAAAGCTTTTCATTAACTTTGCAAGGGTTATTTTTACACCAACTTAACAAAGTTATTAATCGCTTTACATCCGCTTTTTAGCGACTTTTATATAATATCAATTTTATGTTTTGAAGTCAACATTTAAATTGAATTATTTTTTATTCGTATGAGTTCTTTTATTCACTCACAAGAAAATATTCTAACACATTTCTTAAAATTTGCAATAGAAAAATCGTATGAAAATATTTTTCACACGATTTAAACACAATTTAGGTATTATCGATTTTATTGTTTTTGGGTGCTTGCTATAACTTTTCTTGCGATTGAATTATATAATTCTCCTAAACGATCATCCGATTGATATATCGAAGGCGAAAAGTCATTGGGATTCCATGTAGGTTGTTCTAATGGAAGTTCAGCAAATAATTGCGTCTCAAGTTCATCAGAAAGCTTTTTTCCTCCTCCTTTTCCAAAAACATACTCTTTTTTACCTGTTTCCTTACTTTCAAAATAGCTCATATTTTCTATAACTCCAAGAATAGTATGTTCTGTATGTTTAGCCATTGCACCTGCTCGAGCCGCTACAAACGCCGCGGTTGGATGCGGTGTAGTTACTATAATTTCCTTACTTGATGGTAACATTGAATGTACATCTAAAGCTACATCTCCTGTGCCAGGTGGTAAATCAAGAAGTAGATAATCAAGTTCTCCCCACTGTACTTCTGTAAAGAAATTTGTAAGCATCTTACCAAGCATTGGACCTCTCCAAATAACCGGTGCATTTTCTTCTACAAAAAATGCCATTGAAATAACTTTTACTCCATGTCTCTCTACAGGTATTATCTCCTTACCATCTATACCCGGTCTTTCATCTATTCCCATCATATCAGGCACACTAAAACCGTATATATCAGCGTCTACTAATCCTACTTTCTTACCTTCTCTTGCTAAAGCTACGGCTAAATTGACAGCCACTGTCGATTTACCAACCCCACCTTTACCTGAAGCTATAGAAATAAATTCAACTGGGTTATTTTGTGATAATAGTTCTTCAATGGTTTTGGGCTTTTCACTACCTTTTCCTATATATCTCTCGACTACTTCGCCAGGAAGTTCTTCAAAACGAATTCCCACAGTATTTGCACCATTTTCTTTTAAGGCTTTGACTATAGCCATTTGAAGATCTAATTGTGGTTGCCCCCCTAATTGCGCCATTGCCACCTTAACGCTCACATGGTTAATATTATCCTTAATAGACACATCAACAATACCTTCAGATTCCTTCAATGTCACATCTATAATCGGATCCTTTAATGCCCCTACAATTTCTTTAACTTGATTTACCGTTAACAAAGTAAATCCCCCTTATTGATTTTTAATTTATCTACATAGCAACTATAGTTGCCTGTTTTTATATCATTCATATTTTTTAGTATAAGACTTTTCCTAATATAAAAAAAGAAGTTAGCCCATTTTTAAAATAGACTAACCTCTAATTATTATACTTTCCTACTATTGTGAGTAGAATGATTAGGCTCCTTTATAAATAATGCTAGAACAAAAGCAATAATCACAAAAACAGTGACTAACGCGAACGATACATCAACTCCCGCAGCAACACTTTGCCGTTGAATCATTTCTTTACTAGCGTGATTACTTGATGATACAACCCATTGAGCACCTATACTCATAAAAGTGACCATTAGAGCAGTTCCTAGAGATCCCGCCATAACACGTCCAAAGTTCATAATTGCCGTTCCGTGGGAAATGTTTTCAGTTTTCAATGCATTTATCCCCGTCGTATTGATAGGCATCATTAATAAAGACACAGCAAACATACGAATCGCATAGATTACAATCAAGTACGTATAGGATGTATCTACTTTAAGAAAGCATAATAGAAATGTACAAGAAATCAATAAGATAAATCCAGTAAATATTAACGGTCTAGGCCCATATTTATCGTAAAACTTCCCAGTAAACACAGACATAATACCATTGATAATCGCGCCAGGCATAATTACTAATCCTGATAGCAACGCAGATAATCCTAAAGCATTTTGAACATACAATGGAATAAGTAATGCAGGTCCTACCATAGATAACATAATAATCATAGAAGTAATTGTTGAAAAACAAAATATTTTGTTATTAAATATTTTCAAATTTAATAATGGATTAGAAATTGTAATTTGTCGTTTAACAAAAATACCAATGATGATTAGACTTATTAAAAGCGAACAAAGGACAATTGGGTTAGAAAAACCTAGGTTACCAGCACTACTGAAAGCATAAAGCATTAATCCAAAACCTAATGTAGAGTATATAACGGATTTTTTATCCAGTTTTGTTTCTTTCGTTGTGTTATAACTTGAAATCGATACAAAACCAAATATAAATGTAACTAATGCTATACCGACAATAACAATAAATGGCACTCTCCAACTTGCATTGTCAATGATTAAACCAGTAAATGTAGGTCCAATTGCAGGTGCAAATTGTATAACTAATCCTGCAAGTCCCATTGCAAATCCACGGTGTTCTTTAGAGAACAATGTAAACAATGTAAATTGCATTAATGGCATGAGTATACCTGCACCGACAGCTTGTATTACCCGTGCAAACATGAGCACGCCAAAATTAGGTGCAATAGCAGCAACGATTGATCCTATCAGAAATGTTCCCATTGCACCTAAATATAGCGGTCTCGTTTTTACTTTATCCATTAAGTAAGCGGTAAGTGGAATCATGACACCATTCACTAACATGAAACCTGTAATCAGCCACTGCGATGTATTCTCATTAATATTTAACTCACGCATAATGTGTGGCAAGGCTGTATTAAGTAATGTTTGATTTAAAATGGCCACGAAAGCGCTAATTAACATTACAGATACGATTAAATTTCGCTTAGTCTTAGATAATTCATAACTGGCCATAAACATATACTCCTTTTTATTCAAATGATAATTTTATATTCAATCAAATTTTATTTACCGATACAAACTTAATGCTCAGAATAATATAGAAATTTCTTGTTATTTTGGATACCATTATAGTGTAATTATTCAAACTTTGTACTGCTTGGTAAAGCATGATATAACTGCAATTTTTAATAGCATTATCAAACATTGCTATTAAATAATTAAATTATTTTCTATCGTTAAGTTCAATTATTCCATATTAAATTCTCTTTTTTTACAAACGCCTTACTTTTTATTATTCAAATTTTTACTTTCAGGATAAAAAACTTCTTTACATACAAATAAAAATCCTATAATAATCATAATTACCCAAAAATGTATATTAACATGTACATAGTGTATGTGAACTATAAAATAAAACATAATTGTAGTAACAATATAGGAGATAAGATGAAAGTTAATACCTTGAAAGTATGGATTTTTTGGAAGATTCTTTTTAAAATAATCCATTAAATGCTCAATTGAAAATAAAGTAAAATAGCCTAAAACGATATAACTACCGTAGTATATTAAATTATCATAAAAGCCTTTATTGTAACTAAAATCGCCTAAGTGTAAATAAATAAGGATGCGACTCAAACCGTACAAACCAAAGCCTAAAAACGTTAAAAAAATGGCTCCGGAAATAATAAATATAGTGAGAACAATAAGTGTTACTAATAAATGATATGATTTATTTTTTAAAAATTTCATCACTTTTGTCCTCCCTTACACTTCGTATATACATATATATTATCATGTAAATAAAAGCATATAAAATTTTAAGTTATACAACATTTCTGCTTCTCATCTCAACTTATTTCTTTTTATTTTCACAAAAAAAGCAAGTAGATATGGTATACGCATTTCTACTTGCTCATAATTAAAAAATCATTCTGTAATGTTTCTAAGATTGAATAGGATTACTCTTAAATAATGTCATCCACATTACAATTAAGCATACTGAAATTATTGATACTAATCCTAATACATTGTGTATATTAGAACCAAATAAACCAACATTTAGTGCATACATATATCCCATAATCGTAGATCCGACAGACGAACCTAAATTTTTTGTCAATGCATAAAACGACATCATCTTTTTCATATTTTTTGGAGAAGTTTCCTCTTGGACAATAACACTATCTTTTGTATAAATATAGCCAAAACTTAAACCTGCAAATATAACCGCAAAAGCAATAAGCAATGGGAGTTTTAAGCCAAACATTATCATCAGACTACAAACTAATAAAACAAAGAATGAGCAAATATATAATGTTTTTCTAGTAAAATGCGCTTCTATTTTAGCTAAATTGAAATTAAGCGTAATCCAAGCAACAGACAACGGGAATATTACAAATCCACTTTGTAAAGGTGATAAACCAAGTTTTTCTTGTAAATATACTGGTATATATAAATTATATCCCATCAATGTTATCGCAATTAGTAAATCCGTTATAAAAACTAGAACTATTGATATGTTAAATTCTTTCGTTGGTAAAAATGGTTGTTCGAAACTATTTTCTACTTTAAATAGCATCCATAAAACAACTAAAGCTAAAATAATTGAGAATATATTAAAAATAATATGATGTTGGTTGAGTAAACCAAACATTAATAAAGCTATAAAGATATAAAAGATAATCAATCCTTTTATATCAAAACGACTCTGTTGTACTTGTGTCTCATCAGGAAAATGAAAAGTCATAAATACAAGTATTATTGCCAATATAGCAATAGGAATATTGATATAGAATAGCCAATGCCATGAAGCGAACTCTAAAATCGCACCACCTAATAATGGACCAATAATACTCGAAATCCCCCAGACACTTCCGACGATACCCATAATTTTATATCTTAACGGAATTTCAAAAGCCAACTTTGGAACTATTTGTGAGAGTGACATCATAACTCCTGCTCCAAAACCTTGTACTATTCGAGAGATAATTAAAAAAGTAAACGTCTGACTTAATCCCGACATTAAACTACCTAAGGCAAACAATGATACCCCTAGAACAGCAATGTTAATAATTTTAAATCTAGACATGAGCTCACCAACGATAGGGTTAGCTATGACTAAAGCAATAAAATATACGGTAAATACTAATGAAACTAGATTACCGGCATTCAAACTATTTTTTATTGTTGGTAATGCTAATGAAATGATTGATGTTTCTATAGCTGCCATAAACATTATTAGTATGAGTGCCATTACAGTAATGATGGACTTAAGATTCATAAAAAAACTCCCTTTTTATTGGATTTAGCTATTGAAACGTAAAATTGACTTTTTAATATGATGGTACTCATACACCATTTGTTTTCAATAAAAAGGAGTGAGATCAGTACATCTCACCCCTTTAAAAAGTCCATAAAGTTAAAATTCCAACGCCACCATGTGTTTATTTAAAGTATAATGATATATCTAAAAATAATACTTATTTTTCTCTCTAAATTAAAAGGATAGAATGTTGCAATTCACATAAAATAAAAAATGCCTATCATATGTAAGAGAGAAGCAAGAACAATAAATATATGCCAAATCATATGAAAATAAGGTTTATTTTTTTGGGCATAAAACCAAGCTCCGATAGTATAAGATAACCCACCAAGAAATATAAAGAAAATAAACCACCATGATGTTCGCATAATAATAATAGGTAAGAATATGATACCTACCCACCCCATCACCAAATAAACAATGAGACTTAATCTATGATTGACTTTAGTTGCTATTGATTTATACAAAATTCCCCATAATGTTGTTCCCCATAATAATATTGTGACAAGCCAACCTAACCAACCACCGACAACACTTAACAAAACAGGTGTATACGTTCCTGAAATAGCCACATAAATCATACTATGGTCAATAATCCTTAATATATATTTATGAGACGTATTATTTTGCATCGAATGATAAATGGTTGATGATATGAACATCATAAAAATACTAATCACATAAATCGACACACTAATTGACTCTAATGTGCCACCATTGTTAAAACTATGCACTGCTGCATATGGAAGAATAAATAATGTAAGTAATGCAGCAGCACCATGTGATGCTGCATTACCAATCTCTTCTCCAAATGTTAAAGGAATGATGTCCTTAAAAGTTTCTACCACAGAATCGTTTTTTCGCTTAGATGATTGAGACATCTATTCCACCACCTTTAGTTAAATCAAATCCATTCGTTTTAAATCTTCTGTAGCTGTATGTACACTATCCTTACCTTCTTTATTTTTTAAAGGTGAAAATTCTTCTTCTCTTGGAACTTGTAGTGTTACAAAGCTTGTACCGTACCTAAATATGTCAAAATAAAATAATTCAAACTTTAATGTAGGACGTTCAACCACACCAAAATTTTCATCTAATTGTTTTAATTGTTTGATTGCCAAATGATATGGTAATTCTCTATCAACAGCACTGGTAATGAAACCTAGTTTAAAAGCATGGATACCTATATTAGCATTGTTAAATTGATTTGCTATGTCTGTATCTAATTCGGAATACTCTAACACAGTGTCTTTACAATCAACATTTACAAGTCGACCTACACTTTCACTATCTTTAGGTTGAATTGTTTTTGATGTGATGTCTTTACTTTGTGTCACTGTAAAACCTGCAAATAACGGATCTAAAACTTTAACTAAGACATTATCAATGTTATTTAAGAAGATATATTTGACGTGATCCTGTTGCATTTTATCAAGGTATCCAGCTTTTTTAAGAGACTTAAATACACCCCCATTACCATTAGGTGTTTCCATAATATGTCCATCTCTATTTAAAACAAGTTTTCCTTCTTCACTTAAAGCAACAATGTTATCTTGCTTAAAGAAATGAATATGATTGGCATCATAATTAAAATATTTATGTTGTTTAAAATACTCTATTGTATCTTTATGATTAATGTCACTTGTCATAATATACCAATTAATTGTGTGGCCAGTTTCTTCTTTTAAACGAATCAATTGACGCGCCTGAAGCTCAAATAAACTCGTACCCTCTATTTCAAAAGAACCTTTAGGCCCTTTATATCCTAAACGCGTACCTTGTCCTCCAGCCATCAATAATACTGCAAATTCACCATTTCGTATTGCCTCATAACCTTTTTGTTCATATGTATGTCGTTGTTCTTCATTGAGTCGTGATTTCACTTCATATTTGACTTCAGATACAGAAGATACATCATCAATAGTTTTTCTATTAACATATAAGTCCTGATATAAATCTTGAATTTCTGCAAGATTTAACTGATTCACTTTTTCATCTAAAGCATTCTTTTCATTACTACTCATTAATTTTTCATATTCATACAAATGCTCTTGGTTATACTTTTCCAATTGATTTTTTTCTAACATGATAACGCTCCTTATGTATACGTAATTTTAATTGTTATTTTTCTCATAATAATCTTATTTGATTAACCAATAATGCATCATAGTATTTAAATATGGTTGAAATAAAGTATATATCGCACCAACACTTAATGCAGTAGCTAGAGATACATCTACTAGTCCCCCAGTTTTAAAATGAATGGGTGATACGATATTAAATGGTAAAGGATAAAATAGTTTAACACCTCTTGGAGTTAATATATCAAGTATAACATGCGAAAACATACCAATAACAATTGCAACCATATAATACATCGGAGTTTGTATGAAGTACAGTAAAAAACTAATTCCTATAATAAATAAAAGTGAATGCGTAAATGTTCTATGACCAAATAAAATTCTGACAAAAAAACTAGTAAGCCTAAATCGTCTTCCTATTTTACTTTGTGTATGACATATATCTGGCAAAATACTTGAAATGACTGAAAGTACAATCACTGATATAGAAGTAAATATATCTGTATGAAAATATTGTGTGGTTATTGCACCGACTAAAAAGCCACATGATGCGTGTGTTTTACCTGTCATGTTTTGTTCTCCTTTATAAGGATATTTTAGCACATTTCGTTTTAAAAAACGAACATACTTTCGCATTCACTTTCAATTAGTATGACATAATTAAAAAAAGTATCACATAAATACTTGAAAACGATTACACAATCATTTATGATAGGTTTATAAATTAATTAAAGGAAGTGTTTTTAATGGCAATGACAGTTAAGAAAAACGATAATGAAGTTCGTATTCAATGGAGAGTAGCAGATATCAAAATTCCAAATAATGAAATTAAAAATGTTACTCAAGATCAAGATATTCATGCCGTACCAGAAGAGAATGGTAAAGAAATATCTCGAATCGGTTCTACTTTCGGAAAAACAAATCGCGTATTAATTGATACTGATCAACACTTATATATTATTTACACTCAAAATGATCAAAAAGTATATAATGAGTTAACAAAATAAATTACAGATTTATATTTTTTAACATAACTTTATAATTAGACTGTCGACATAACTCAATATAATGTCGACAGTTTTTTAATGTGATATTTTCAAAATTGCTAAGCTGAATGATAAATATTATATTAAAGAAAATAGACTAGGAGGTAATATGAATGTTCGTTGTTACAAATAGAATCACTGTAAAAAAAGGATATGCAAAACAAATGGCGCCTAATTTTACTAAAGGAGGACCTATTGAATCTTTAAAGGGCTTTGAAGGTATTGAAGTTTGGCAAATTGATAAAGATGATTATAGCGAAGATATGTATGTAAATAGTTGGTGGGAAACTGAAGAAGATTTTAAAAATTGGGTGAATAGTGATGTATTTAAACAAGCACATAAAAATACTGGTAAATCCGAAAATTCACCAGTCATTAAAAGCGAAATTGTTAAATCAAATGTTTTATCTTCTTTAAACAGAAGATAAATTATGCAAAGGGAGTGGGCTAGAATACGTATATGATTCATTGTCTAATTTTGCATTTATTATTAAAATAAAACAAGTTTGATATATGAGAAATTTTATTTTAACCATTAGTAATATATTGCTGTTGTTTTGATTAGTTCCCCACTCCCACTAAATTAAAAATGAGTATATCTTTTACCCAATAAATAAATGCGCTAATAAAGCAATTATTGGAAGCGTAATGATAGTACGAATTAAAAAAATCATAAATAATTTACTTATATTAACTGGAATTTTAGAACCAAGAATCACGCCGCCCACTTCAGATAAATAAACAAGTTGAGAGATACTCAATGCTCCAATTACAAAACGTGTTACATCATTTTGAACCCCTTCAATAAGAATTGAAGGTAAGAACATATCGGCAAACCCAATTAGAATTGTTTGTGATGCTTCATGTGCTTCTGGAATTTGTAACAATTCTAGTACTGGAACAAATGGTTTTCCTATAATCTCAAAAACAGGTGTGTAGTTAGCGATAATAGTAGCTATTGTTCCTATACTCATAACTACTGGTAAAATTACAAACCACATATCTACAACTGTTTTAAAACCTGAAATTAAAAATTCTTTAAACCCTGGCGATTTAATTCCAACTTCAGTTGCTAAATCAAAACCATATTTTAATGCTGTTTTGCCTTCTGGTAGCTGTTCATTACGGGCCTCTTCACTTACTTCTTTAGCATATTCGTCAGGAATATTTTTAAGTGGCCAAATTCTTGGCATAATCATTGCTGCAATTAAGCATGAAATGACAACTGTTAAATAAAAATAGAAGAATTGATCTTGCATTCTAATTGTTTCGGCAATGACAATCGCGAACGTAATAGATACAACACTAAAGGTTGTGGATATTACAGTTGCTTCTCTTCTTGAGTAATATCCTTCACCATATTGTCTACTAGTAATTAAAACACCAACTGTACCATCACCTATAAATGAAGCTAGATTATCAACTGTCGATCTACCAGGTAAAGTAAACAAAGGTCGCATGATAGGTCTAAAAATGGGGCCAAGTAATTCTAATAGACCATACTCCATTAATAAAGGTAAAAAGATTGCAGCAAATAAAAATACTGCTACAAGAGTAGGTAATAAACTCGAAAATACTAATCCACCTGTATCTTCAGATTTAATCATTTCAGGTCCAATATTTAAAAATGTTAGCCAAGAGAAGAAGACAGCTAATACTCTCAAAACAAGCCATCCTATTTTAACGTTGAAAGCACTGTTCATTAAACCTTGAGGATTTAATTTATTTTTATAAATTGTAGAGCATAATATTGTTAAAATACCTGATACAGTTATGATGGTTACAATTAAAATTGGCATGATACCACCAAGCCAATCTTTTAATAAACCAGCTAAAAAAGCTATTGGAAGAGTCGTTTGATGCTGTCCATCTTGAACAACTGGTATAGGAATTAAAAATAATATAATCCCTAACAACGACATAGTGATAAATTTAATTCTACCTCTAACTATGTCAACTTTTTTATATTCATTCATATATATTCAATCCATTTCTATCTTTTTATATCCATATGTAATTTAAAGTATATCACATTATATATATGCATTATTTTGAATAATTACGTAAAGAACACTATACGCTATTTATTAACTTTTAGCAAATCCATTTTAACTCTTTTTCCATTTAAGCAGTTCTATTCGTATATGATTTATATTTTTTATTTTTTTAATGAGCCATCAAAATGATATTGTAACATCAATAAGAGCCTGTACATTAATTTGTAATGTATCAGGCTCTATAACTAAAAATATAATATTGAAACTATCAAATATACTACATCTTACGTAATAAAAATAAGAAGTAAGGTGCGCCTATAATTGCTATTACAACACCTACAGGAATATCAAGAGGAGGTTGTATACCTCTTGCTAAACCATCACCAAAAGTTAATAATATTGCTCCTACCAAACCTGACATGATTATAACATGTATATTTTTATGACCGACAAGTTGACGTGCAATATGAGGTGCTATAAGACCTAAAAAACTAATACCTCCTACTACTGCAATGGACGCGCCTGCTAACATTACTGCTAATACAAGTAAAGTCATTTTTAAGATTTTTACACGTGCTCCTAGTGCAATGGCTACATGATCACCTAAATTTAAAATATCAAGTTGATACCCTAATAACAATACTATAGGTACAGTGATAATAAACCATGGTAATAAACTATAAAAACTGGCTATATTATGACCATATAAACTACCAGTTAACCATAATAGCGCATTATTTGCATCAAGAGGATTACGTATAAGCAGGAATTGGACAATGGCCGTACAAATTGCACCTATAGCTAAACCTATCAATGCTAATTTTGATCCCTTTACATCAAATTTAGAAATAAGAACTGAAAGAATAATACTTATTGTCAAAGCACCGATAAATGAACCTAAAGGAAGAACAAATAGAGGTGCCGATGGAAATATCATTATGATTATTACTGCTGCTAAACTTGCCCCTTTTGTTATTCCAATAACATCGGGTGAGGCAAGTGGATTTCTTATAACCCCTTGTATCACCGAGCCAGAAATAGCTAAACTACTGCCTATAAGTATTCCTAAAAGTGTTCTAGGAATTCGATATTCATTTAAAATAAAGTCATTGTGTAAGAAGAAGCCTGTAACTGCATGAATAGGATTAATCATTACTGATCCTATACAAAGACTAAAGATTGTACTAAAAATTAATAACAGTAAGACAATGGTATAGCGCATCTTCAGGTTTTGTTTAATCATATGCGATTCACCCCTCTAACAGTTATGAATAAGAAGTAAAAAGCACCAACAAATGATGTAACAATACCTACTGGCGATTCGAATGGATAAGTAATTAAGCGACACAATACATCAGAAATCAGTAATAAAGTAGCGCCGAATATAAATGTTAAAGGTATCATCAATATATAGTTTTTATTTATATATCTTTTCACTATGTGTGGAACTATCAAACCAACAAATCCTATAGGACCAGCAATAGAAACAGAAACACCAGCAAGAACAACGACCAATATTCCAACAATCATTCTGACGATTTCTGTTCTTTGTCCTAATCCTCTGGCAATATCATCACCTAACTCTAATATAGTTAATTGTCTTCCCATAAATATGGTCACAAAAATAGCAAGGAGTAAAAATGGTAAGATAAATATAATCTGTTGCCATTTTATACCGGCTAATGAACCAACTAACCAGAACATCACTGTATCATTAGAATCTTCATTTAGAATAATTATACCTTGAGTCATACTACTAAAGAACAGATGAATAGCCATACCTGCAAGTGCTAGTTTAATCGGTGTAAGCGACTTAGTAGAGCCAGACAATGTATAGACAGTAAAACCTCCTAGGAAGGCACCAATTATCGCTAAAATTGTAGAGTAAGAGCCTAGAGACGGTATAAGTACAGTTATAAGAACAATAACGAAGGAAGCGCCTGCATTCACACCAAAAATCTGTGGTGAAGCCAAAGGGTTTTTGGTAATTGCCTGCATCAATAAACCTGCAATTGCTAAAGCGCCACCAATAATTAAACCAGCCAGCATTCTTGGCATACGTACATTGTGTATTAAGAAAGTTGCTTTTGTATTCGTGTGTCCAGTGACATAACTTAAAATATCATTCAATTGTATTTTTGAAGAACCAATCGCTAAATTCAAATATACTGAAATAAAAAGAAGGCACACACCCACAATAAAAGTGAGTGTAGTGCGCTTTTTCTTTTTTTGTTCAATAGCGGATTGACTATCTTTATTTACTATAGTCATTGTTTTCCACCTTACTTATTATCTTTGTTACTATCTTTCTTTGATAATTCAACAAGTTCTTTTGCCATTTCTTCTGAAGAAATTAAACCACGTGATCTTGCCCATAAGTCACGGTCTAAAATATCAACACGTTGATTTTTCACAGCATTTAATTTCTTCCATACAGGATCTTTTTCTAGTTCTTTTAGTGAAGGTTCGTTAGAACTTGCCTTGTTTGTCATTATGAACATACGCTCAGGATTCACTTGAGATAAAGTTTCAGTGTTCATTTGTAAGTAAGGTCCTTTAAGATACTTACTTAAACCTTTAGTAACATCATCACTTAATGCTTCTTTAAAACCTAGTTGACTTAGGAATTGACCAACATAAGAGTTGCTTGGGTGAGCAAGCAAACCTGATTTAGCAGCTACTGCAGGCAATACCTTTAAATTTTTATCCATAGTTATTTCTTTTTTATATTCTTCAATTTTCTTATCGTGTTCTTCTAAGCGTTTTTTACCTTCTTCTTCTTTACCTAAAGCCTTTGAAATTGTTTTAAAAGCATCAATATTTTCATTATAATCTCCATCGAAACTTTTCAGTTCAATCGTAGGAGCAATTTTATTTAAGTCTTTATAAATACCTTTGTGTCTATTATTATCAGCAATAATTAAATCTGGTTTGAGTTTACTGATTTCTTCTAAGTTAGGTTGTTTACGTGTTCCTACAGAAGTGTATTTTCCAATTTTGTCTCTTAATGGTTTAATAATACGATTTTTTTTGTTATCGTCCGCTATCCCAACAGGTTTAACATCTAAAGCAACTAACGCATCAACAAATGAATACTCAAGAACAACAACACGTTTAGGGTGTTTAGGTACTTTCGTAGTACCTTCTTCGTGCTTGATTTCAACTCCATCTTTTGATGACTCTTTACTTGAGTTACTTGAATTATTATTTCCACATGCTGCAGTTGCAATTAAAACAAACAATAAGCCAATTACACTTAAAATTTTTAAACCTCTCACTGTTTCCACTCCTTAATATGTATATGCTTACATTATTAGTTTATTGATAACGATTCTCAATGTCAATAACTTATTTTATTATTTTCATAATTAATCCAACGCTGAACAAATGATGTTTATATAAAAATGCTAATTTTAATAAGTAATGCCTATCAAAATTTAATTTGGAACGGTGCGTTGATTTAAAGGTAAATAAACACTTTTAGCAGTGGGAATATATGGGCATATCAAAGTTTTGAACAAGGGATTCTATTTTTGAATCACTACTATATAACTTAGTTAAATTTTTCATATACATGCTCTGAGACAGCGCTTCATAATTCAAGCTAAATTGAAGTTTATCTCCGATCTGATAATGGTCTTGGTTATTTAAATCAATCATTAAATGGTCACTTGATGCACCTAATATTCTTATATCATCACCAAGAGGTTTTATCCCCTCGATAAAAGTATCTAAATAACCGATATCAACTATGGCTTGTAAATAAGATTGATTATTTTTTTGATATAGGCGTGGTTTTATTTCTATAATTTCTGCTTCTAATACTATCGCATTTTGATATAAGCTATTAATTGAATGATTTGTCGTCGTATCTATACCCCTTAATAATGCTTCCCCTATACGAAGATCATTGATTTTATCTAAATGATTGTACAGTGTTTGAGGTAACATACTCGAATTTCCACCTGAAATAATTCTAAACTTAAAATGAGTTTCACTTTCTACATCATGTATAAATTTGTTTATCATACGAACATCTTTTTCATTGGGTGCTTCTGATTTAAAGCACATAAAATTAAATGCCAAGCCAACAAGTTGTATGTGAGATAATTTAAGTATTTCTTGTACATAGCGTACCACATCATAGGTCAAGACCCCTTCTCTACCATCTTTCCAGTCAACCATTAGCATGATTTGATGTTTAATATCAAGAGATTTTGCTAACGTATTAAGTTTTTTGATTGTGGTTAATTCAGTTTGGATACTCATTTCTACTCTTGAAATCATCTTTTCCAAATCTGCTTCAACAGTAGGTCGTAACAATGTAAATGTAATGCCTAAATCTTTGAGTTGTTCAATATTATCTAGTCTTGATTCAGCAAAATGTGTAATTCCTAAAGACTTAATACTTGATACAATATGTTTATCCCCTGCGACACATTTAATTACTGGTGTGAAATGAATTTGTTTACATTCTAATAACGATTGAAGTACTTTGGCATTATATTTAATTTTAGATAAATTGACACGAACATTTGCCATGTACTACACCTCTTTTTTTATTGGATTATCTAACTTGGTATTTAAATATTTTTTCACTTTATTTTCCATTCTCATACTTAATAAAGCTTTGACTGTGATAGTTGATCCAAACAATAATTTTTTCAATTTTTCAGCATGTGGCTTGTCATTATCGATTGCCATTTCGATTTCTTCACGCACAATCTCAAATAATTCTTCTTCTATTACTTCATCATACTGATTAAAATGATGAATCAATTCTGCTAGCTGATTTTGAATCACTGCATGTTGAAATTTAGCAATAACCTCCTCAATATTATCTGCAATAAGACTTTCATTTGTAACATCTATTTGAGGAACTTTCTGTTTAAGTGTATTTAAATCTATACGAGAACCACCTAAATCACGTACAATGAATTTCATTTTATAATTAGGTCCAAGATTAACAATCGTATTTTGCATATGCGTTTCAAGTGCTATGCCATAATTTTGAATATACGCAATAAGTGGTGTAACTAAGGTTTGTGTATAAATTGCTATAAAATGCTTAATATGATCAAGTGTGATTTCGTTTTCTATCCATTTTAAATAACTATCTACAACTGCATGATTATCAATTGGATTAGGATTAACTAAACTAGCTGTTACAATTGTGCACCCATAATCATATATCGTTGGTTTTTGACGTATAATAAGCGCTAATTGTTTTGATAAATCAGATACCGTGTGAGCATAAGCTCCAAAAGGTTCCATCGCAACTTGAAGTTCTGGAAATTCCTGAAGCAATCCTTGTAATGCATGACTTAACTTAGGACCATCTACAGTTGTAACTGATGAAACTGTTCTAATAGCACTTGTAGCTTGAACATTTACTGGCAATTTTACATGATATGGTTTATGAATTAAATCCATTGTTCTAAATGATAAAGTAGCTTTAGACTCAATAGTAAATGGCGTAGGTAGTAAGATTTTCTTGGCTATCCATTCTTCAAATTGTTCGCCGATAATATAATCATATTGCCAAGGATGTATCAACATTACTCTGTAATTGTTAAGATTTAATCGAAGTGGCTCGAGGTAGCATTTTAAACGATCTCGATATTCAGGAATAACTTGATTTAGAATAAAATTTTGATCACCATTTATTGCTGTTGTTACTACATGATTTTTTTCAATAAGCATAATATTTAATGGAATAACTTTTTCAAATTCCGGTGCATATAGCTTTAGTTCATTAGTACTAAGAGGCAATTTAGTTTTTGTTAAAGGATGTGTGGGATGCCCTTCTATCACAAGGCTTTCCGAGTAACTTAAATCATCTGTCATACCACTATCTTGTAAATGTTGCAGCCAAGCTATAAAATTTATAGAATCGGGCAATTTACTAAATTTCATACTCTGATGAATGAGTGTTTGTCTATTATAAAAATGTTTATACGTTTCATACAAACTATCCCTACTATGAATTAATTCATCGTATAATCGTTTTGAAATGTTGATATGAAATATTTCCGTTAGTATTTGAAGAAGTTCTTCTAAACTTTCAACTGATTGAGACAATTTTTTATTTTTCAATACTATGTCACCAGAAAAAACATATCTTTTTAAGGCACTTTTTCGAGCTACTTTTAACGATAAAAGGTGCTCATTGAGAAAAATTTCAACTTTATGAGTACCTTCTTTAATACACATACCTTCAGAAACAATATGTTCCTTAATCATTGCGTTAATCGTTCGATATTGGATGTTTTTGTCAGCTAAAAGCCATTCCTTATGATTCATTATTGCTCTCCTCCATATTCGAAATACGTTGTATGATATAAAAAATGATTGAAATACTAATAGTGCTAATTCCCATAATAGTAAATGTAGTTAAAATACCGAACATATCCGCGAAAAAGCTCATTATTAAACTACCTAACGGAATCATACCTCGATCCATCATTACAATACTTAATACTTTCCCTCTATCACAGTCCTTTACACTATGTTGAAAATAAACTCTATTAGTTGTTCTAGCCCATTGACTAAACAAACCTATTAACGTAATACATATAAACATGACTACTAAATGATGTATGATAATACCTAGTAAAGCCATACCAAACAATATTGAACTGAGATAATACATTTTTACTGTACTTAAGTGTTTTAAAATTGATGGTAAGACTATCGTTGCAACTATTCCTCCAATCGCACAAAAAGTCATAGCTATACCAAACACTTGCGATTGACCAGGAAAAATATGGTTTGTCAATACTGGTAAAACTGTAGTATAAGAAAAGCCTGTTGCCATAATAATAATAGAGGTAATGAATATCTGACTACCTTCTAAATTACTCTTAAAATAATTTAGTACAACTTTAAGTGGTAGTGCTTTTTCTTCTTTTTGACTTACTATGACTTCAAAATGAACAGGTATACATAAAACTGCCGCGATAAAATAGCACACTGCTTGAGCTAAAAATGTAGTGGGTGTATGATATACAGCTATTAAGCCACCCGCTATTGCGGGTCCTATTGATCGACATATATTAATAATGAACGAATGAAAAGAAACTGCTTGAGTTGTAGAAATTTTACTAGATAAATCAGGTAAAACTGCTTGTCTCACCGGAGTTTCTACAGCACTTAGTATCCCCCTAAATGTTGCATATAAAAGTATGATGAAAATCGGTATAGTGTTAAGACTATATGTAAGTAAACACAATAATGCTGTAATGATGAATGATGAACTAATAGTGATACGTAACAGGAGACCTTTGTCATATTTATCAGCTATGGATCCTGCCCAAACACTTAATAGTAAAATAGGTATAAGACGACAGAAATTAACTAAGCCTAAATATACAGCATTATGATATGTTGTGAGTACGAACCAATTTAACCCCACTTGACCAATCCAATTTCCTAAAAATAACAGAAAAGAACTGGAAAAGAAATATTTTGCCATCAAATTCCACCTGTCTTTTTCGTTGATAATAATTATCATTATCATTAATATGGATTATACAAATGTTATTTATTTTTGTAAAATATTTTTAAGAGGTGAATTATGAATTTCAATCAATTTATAAATAAACAAAATATAATAATGACTGAAGATGAGCATAATGTACATGACTTTCTTAAACATCATGATTCTAAGTGGTCTTCTAATTATATTAATCATTTATTAGATGGACGTGATAAAATAAGTCAACGTTTAATTACATCTTTACATAGGGAGAATTTAGTAAAAAGTCGCGATCATAGTCGTGTACTTAATCGACGTCATTTTGCTGGTTACGGAGTTAATGTTATTGCCATTTTAGAAATCTATTTTCCAACATCAAATATTTATTTGTATGCTCCAATAACTGGAATGCATGCATTCGATCGCCTTGATGTCGAAGGACCATTTTATTTTAAAAATCTAAGTAAAGAAGATGATTTTGAACGTGTACTACATCCTAATCAAATACTAGATTGGATATTAATTGAAGATGAAAACTTAAATAACGAGGCTAGCGTACAATTTAGAAATGATTTAAATAATAGTGCAGCTAATATGACTTTTGCTTTAAGTTTCCAACACCATACGATGCGTAATGAAAGAGCGCCATTATATCACCTTATTAAAAATGCAAATGATAGTTACTTGCGTTCTGAACAATCTGTCATCGAAGGCCATCCTCTTCATCCTGGTGCTAAGTTAAGAAAAGGAATGAATGCTAAGGAAAACTTTATGTATTCATCAGAATTTGGTAATGTTATTCATCTAAAAGCCGTGTTTATTCATAAAAGTATAAGTCGTATTCAATCATTGAATGTAGATTACAATGATGCCGTAAAGCAAATGTTTCCTGACTTAATTAAAACCTTAGAAAAAGAATTTGGCGAAGATTTTAATTTACAAAATTATCATTTGATGATGGTTCACCCTTGGCAAGTAAAACATATTTTACAAAGTGATTATCAGGATGAACTAAACGAAAAGTTAATATTGATAAGTAATCATTCAGTACCATACTATGCTGGTCTATCATTTAGAACGTTAGTACCTAAACAACCTGATTTATCCCCGCATATCAAATTATCGACGAATGTGCATATAACTGGTGAGATTCGAACATTGTCTGAACAAACGACCTATAATGGACCATTAGTGACGCAAATTTTAAGGGAGATTATGTCAAAAGATGAAGATTTTTCACGTTATCAATCTACTTATATCGATGAAAATGCAGGGATTCATTTTTATAATCGAAACGACAATGAGACAATTCAAACAGATCGAAGTGAACAATTAGGGACTTTGTTTAGAAATAATTTATATCAGTTTATATCTAATGAAACAGTGCCAGTAATTCCATCAAGTTTGGTTGCGACATATCCTTATAATACCGAAGCACCAATTTGTACTTTAATCAAAACTTATCAAAATACACATCAATATAAAAATTTTGAAGAAGCAGCGAAACAATGGATTAAAGATTATAGCAAAGCTCTTCTTGGCTTAGTTATCCCGCTTTATTCAAAATACGGAATTTCGCTAGAGGCACATTTACAAAATTCAGTGGCTACCTTTAATAAAGATGGCTCACTTAACATGATTTATATAAGGGACTTTGAAGGATTACGTATTGATAAAGAACAATTAAATAATGCTGGATTTACTACTCAACATTTCCATGAAAAATCTAGAATCCTTACAACTTCTAAAACATCAGTATTTAATAAAATGTTCTATTCAACAGTTCAAAATCATTTAGGTGAACTCGTTATTACAATAGCTAAATATTCTGATAGTAAAGTCCTTGAACAAGAAATATGGCAAATTATTGCACAAACAGTAGAAGACATTTTTAATCACATGACTCACATTTCAAAACAACATCTCAACAACATCAAGCGCACTATTTTCGCATCCGAAATCGATTACAAGTGTGTCACAACAATGCGTTTAGAGAATCAAGCACATGAATATACGTATATTAAAGTGAATAATCCACTTCATAGAAAGAATGATTTATAAAATCAAAAAGCACTTGAGCATGATGCTCAAGTGCTTTTTTGGTATACATCAAGAGATTGATTATTTTAAACCTTCTCTTTCATTGTTTTCTTTGTTATCTTTTTCGTTTTTTTGTTGCCATTCTTTTTTTGTCATTACGTCGTCAACTTGCATGTTAACTTCAACAACTTCTAAACCAGTAATATATTTTACTTGTTCTTTAACTAAGTCTGTCACTTTACGGAAAATTTTAGGTGCAGATTCACCATATTCTAAAATAACTTTTAAATCTACAGCAGCTTGTTTTTCTCCGACTTCTACAGATACGCCTGTAGTTACATTGTTACCGCTTGAGAAAGCGTTAGTAAAGCTGTCTGTGAAGCCACCTTTCATGTCTAAAATTCCTTTAACTTCACGTGCTGCAATACCAGCAATTTTTTCAACTACTTCATCTGAGAAAGTTAATTTGTTTTCAAATTGAGGTTGATTATTTTGAGCTTGTTGTTGCTCTTTTCTTTCTTGTTCATTAACACCTGTTTGATTATCATATGCTTGTTTAGCTTTATTGTTATCTACTGCCATAATACATTCTCCTTTATTTTTAAATTAGTTTTATCCATAAATTAATTGATTAGAAACTTCTTAATATCTGAGTCTAACTCCATCTATTTAGGAAGTTTAAGAAATCTTGAGTACGGTCTTTAATATACCCGATACCGATTCCTATTAAACATAAGACTATAATTAAAATTGTCTTCCAGAATCCAAGAGTTAGGAATAATATAGCTATAATTAAAAATGCTAAAAATCCAATAATACGCCATTTAAACGATTTTAAAATATTTATAAATTGTTGAGTAGCGTCTTGTCCGTTTTGATTGTTATTATCAGCCATGGTATCCCTCCCTTACAATACGCGTGGACCAGATGTTTTCTGATCACGTACGTTAACTTCTAATTTTCTTACAGGAATTTCAGTAAAGTGTTCAACATTACTTTTGATATCAGCACGGATACTCTCTGTTAAACTCTTAACTTGAACATGGTTTGGTACGAAGAAATCTGTTTTGATGTCAATGAATGATTTATTCTTTTTGTTATAGAGCTTACTTACAACGTTTGGTTGTCTAACTTGATCATATTTAGCGATTGTATCGTAAATTGTTTTTTCAACAGCTTTACGTGATACGTAAATATGTCCATCATCAAAGTCTTTATAAAGTCCAGGTTTGCGATGCGTAGGTTTAAAAATACTAAGTACTAATATAAGTCCTATTAATATAAGTAATCCTGCAAGCCCAATCAATAGTGGTTGGAACCAATTAAATTGTAAGAAGTAGTCTTGATAACTTTGAATGCGACTATCATCTATATACATAAATAATAGGAAGCCAACTATAGCCACAATGAGTAAGCCGAGAATAAAATTCTTAAGTCTTTTCACCTCGCACGTCACCTCCTTAGCAAAAGTTAATTTTAGATTATACATCAATTAGGTACCCTATAAATATTTTTTAAAACATTAATAATTCAAATTGATATCTAATTTAAAATATATTTAAAGAAGTACATCTTACAATCGTTATTCCCTATTTTTTTAAAAGAAAACCAGGATTAAGCAAATTAATTTTATTTTCATTATAGAGCTTTTAAATTTTAATATATAGTTTTTCATGTCCGTGTTATATATGTCTGATAACGTATAGATTGTTCTTTTATTGGAGATTTGTATTAGAATCGAATAATTGCAATAACCATTAATGAAAATGTTAATAAAATCACTATAAGCTATATTGTAATGACTTTATGTTACTGCGTGTAGGAACAAAATATTACACCAACTTATATAAAATAATATTAATCACTAGGCAGGAACTAAGCATATTTAAACACGATTGGTACAAACAGTAGACTTAAGTATGAATATCATTATTCAAATAAAGTAAAAGTGCTTAAATTAAAATTCATGGCTATAGTCTACTAATACACTACATCAAAAGATTAAATATACATGTTCTATCACACTCTGTTTGAAATGATTAATAATTTCAAATGACAAATATAAAAGCCTGGAACATCAAATGTTCCAGGCTTTTATGGTGTATTAATGATTAATCACTGCGTTAAAATAAACGCTTATCTCGTATCGATTATGATTCATATTAAAACTTTAAACTGAATTAGGATAATAAATGTTGTCGCCTTTTCATACATATACTGACATTTATATAACGTTTTTTACTTAAGATTGATAACAAGCTTACCAATCATAGAATGAGACTCTAAAATTTGATGCGCTTCATAAAGGCTATCTACATTTAATCCGTTGATAACTTTCGTGGTAGTTGGTTGATAATATCCCTGTCCAACCTTTTCTGCTATATCCTTAAGATATTCATGGTGTTTGATTACATCATCTGTATGGTGTAATGGTCTTGAAAACATAAATTCATGCGTAAATGTTACACTTTTAGATTTCAATAAATTTAAATCTTGTTGCGAATTAAATGCGACAATTGTCGCAATATGTCCTCTAGGTTTAACTAAGTTAACCATCATTTCATAATACTTATCTGTATCAAATGTACAAAAGATATAGTCAACACCCTCAATATGATTATCTTTAAATTGTTGACGTAAATCTTTCCTATGATTCAGTACAATATCAGCACCCATATTAATAGACCACTTTATAGTATCCTCTCTCGAAGCAGTTGTAATAACCTTCAACCCATAAAATTTCGCTATCTGTGTTGCAATACTACCTACACCACCTGCTCCATTAATTATTAACAAAGATTTACCTTTATTTTCAGAAGGATTTTTTGAAATCCCAAAAACATCGAAAAGCGTTTCATAAGCTGTTAGCCCAGTTAAAGGTAGGCTAGCTGCTTGTTCACTTTTCAAATTTTTAGGTGCTTTAGCTACTAAATACTCCTCTATTAATTGGTATTCTTCATTCGAACCATTTTGGTTAGGGGAACCTGAATAAAAAACGACGTCCCCTTCTTGAAACATTGACACTTGATCTCCAATCTTTTCAATCACACCAACAGCATCAAAGCCAAGTACACGTGGCGCTTTGTCAACTGGCATCGTACGCTGTTTTGTATCAACAGGATTCACACTAATACTTTGAACCTTGACTAATAATTCATGGCCGGATGGATGAGGTGTATCAAAGTTAAATTCCTCAAAACAATTTCCTTCATCTAATTGGAATGGAGATTTAAATCCTATCGCTTTCATAGTGCCACCTCTTTAAAATTATTTAATTTTATTATATCACTTCAATTTACTACTTATAGTGTAAACGTTTTATCGTCAAATAAATTAATGCTTTGTTTTTATTCACTTGCCACTTTAATAACTTGTTTACCAAAATTATCACCAGTTAGCAGATTTCTAAAGGCTTGCGGTACTTTATCAAAACCATCTTCTACTGAAACTTGTGTTTTAATTTTATTCTCTTGAACCCATTCAGCTAATTGCTTGCTCGCTTCTTTAAAATTATCAGCGAATTCCGCTACTAAGAAACCTCTCATCATTGCTTGATTTTTAATCAATGTTTGCTGAATGCGTGGCCCAATGTCTTTTTCTGGATGATTATAGGATGAAATCGCACCACAAACAGGAATTCTTGCATGTGTATTGAGATGTTTGAAGACTTCATCGCCAATATATCCACCTACATTTTCAAAGTAGACATCTATACCGTTAGGCACCGCTTCTTTTAAGGCTTCAGGGAAGTTATCTTTTTTGTAATCGATACCAGCATCAAAATGAAGTTCTTTTTTTAGATAGTTCACTTTTTCATCTCCACCTGCTATACCAACGACTCTGCAACCTTTAAGTTTCGCAATTTGGCCCACAACTGAGCCAACTGCACCTGAAGCTGCTGAAATAACTACTGTTTCACCTTCTTTAGGTTGTCCGATATCAAGTAGTCCATGATAAGCTGTCTGACCTGGCATCCCCAACACACTAAGATAAAGATGTAATGGTACGTCAGAAGAAGGTACTTTGTTAACATACTCACTATTTACTGTATTGATTTTTTTCCAAGGAAGCATGCCCACTACTATATCACCTTCATCAAAATTACTATCCTTGGATTTTAAAACTTTAGATACTGTATGTCCATTAAAAGGTTCCCCTTGTTTGAAAGGATCTACATAAGAATCAGCATTTGTCATACGTCCCCTCATATATGGATCAACCGATATATATAATGTTTTCAATTGCAATTCGTTTTCTGAAGGTTCAATAACATCTATATCTTCATATTTAAATGTATCGTCTTGTGGCATTCCGTCTGGTACTTTATTAAATATTATTTGTTCATTATTCATATCATCATCATCCTTATAATAATTGTTTATGCTTTTATGTTTCCCTAAACAATTCGATCGCAATCATTACATATCATTTGTATAATATATAATAGTATTTATAGTATCGTGAATATAAATGAATAGGAGATGTGTGTTCATGAGATTAAGTTTACTTGATTATGTCCCGTTGTTCGAAGGGCGTAGCCCAAATGACGCCCTAAAGCATAGTATTGAATTAGCCCAACACGCTGAGAAACTTGGGTACTTACGATACTGGGTTGCAGAACATCATCAAGTATATTCTGTTGTTTCGAGCGCACCCGAAATAATAATGATGTCAATTTTAGAACACACACAACACATCAGAGTTGGTAGTGGAGGTGTGATGTTACCACATTATAGTCCTTATAAAGTAGCTGAACAATTTAAAATTATGGAAGCAAGACACCCCCAACGTATCGATATGGCTATCGGGCGTTCGCCAAGCTTTAAAAATGTTAATGAAGCATTAAATGAAAACAAAAATAAAAAATTACCATTCAATACTCAGATTACTGATTTGCTTAAATACTTCAATAACGATACATCTCAAGACCATCGTTTCAAATCATTATTAGCCACACCTATGGTTACTTCATTTCCTCAGCTATATATTTTAGGTATGAGTAATAGAAGCGCAAAATTAGCCGCTCAGCGGGGACTACCTTTTGTTATTGCACGAATGGGACAATCTGAGACTGACCTTCATGAAGCTATAAGCACTTATCGAAAATATTTCAAAGCTTATCATGGTGAAATTAATAATGCAAAACCATATGTTATTTTAGCAACTTTTGTAGTAACAGCTCCTAATTTGTCTAGAGTTAAACAATTGCTACATGCGCTTCAACTTTGGTTGATGCGTATTAACTATTTAAATCAACCTAAGAGCTATCCATCGATTGAAACAGCGCAGAGCAAGCATTATAGTCAACGAGAATTAGAAAAGCTTGAAAAGATGAAATCAAAAATCATATACGGAATGCCAAATGATGTTGCGGAACAACTTACCTTACTTCATCAACAATTTAAAGTGGATGAAATCCTCATCTTACCTCATGTATTTGGTGAAGACGCTAGAATGGAATTAATTGAGTTAATTGCGAATGAATTGATTCCATCTTGTTCACGCGATGAATTTTAGACTATTACTAAAAGACGCACGATTGATTCACTTGAAAGTCAAGTTATCATTCAATCGTGCGTTTTGTTTACTACTTTTAAGTTCCCCATAAGAATTGTATGATTTTATTTGCAACATCTTTATTCTCATGTAATTGACTATGTTGTGCCTTTGCACCTTTAAATTTCATTTCTTGATAAGACTTAGCGCTACCTCTTAGTAAATATTGAAGCGATTGAGAAGAGCTATTTGACACACGTCCATCTGAATGTGAGCCATCTTGTAAATCTCCGTAGATATTTAAAACTTTTATTTCCTTACCACTATAAATCTTATGCAATGATAACAATTGTCGATATGCGGGATTCATTCTACTTGGTTTTCCCTGTTTATCTACGATAATTTCATTCACTTCCTCATTCATATTCAAAACCCCGTTATAAACTCCCGCTATATTAACTTCTTTTTTTAGTTGTGGCAAATGCAGATCGTCTCCATAATTTTTCATGTAAAAAGCAAATGACATGTTCCCCATTGAATGTCCTACAAAATTAAATTGTTGAATTCCAAATTGACTTTTTAGTTGTGATAGAACTTCTTTAATCCAAAAAGCATTTTCTTTAAAATTTCCATTTTTATTATCTTTAAATTCTACTTTGACAATAGGGTTAGCTGCATCTTTACTTAATTTTTTATCAAAATATACTTTTCCTTCACGACTTACTCTAGCGGTTATCACTTCATTGGTTACATTTTTATTTAATGCTTGTTTGACCATAAACGTTTCTGAACGTTCGCTACCACCATAACCATGTAAAAAAAGTGTTGCCGTTGTTTTTAATTTATTATTAGAATATTGAGTCGAAATGTATGATTGAGATTGAGTTTTGTTATAAATAATAAATAAAACTAATACTGTCGTAGATAAGATTGTAAATAATAGAATTGTGAATTTTGACTTCATCATTAGCCCTCTTCATGTTTATTTATTAATTATACTATTACTAGTAAAAATTTATTTGATTTATGGGATTACTTTAAAATAATCTTAGTTCGATAAGGTATATCACAATGAGACATAACTCTATTTTAAACTACTTTACTTGAAAAAGAATATACGTAAAAAAACGATTATTTCCAAATCATTTTCATTGGAAATAATCGTTTTTATTTTAAATACTTTAATAAGTGCTCTTAGTCAACTGTCTTTTTTCTAGTTAATATTTAGCTTTTATTTAATTTCTTTACTCTCTGCAAGTTCTTTGTACCAATATGCACTTTTTTTAGGGAATCTTTCTTGTGTTTCAAAATCAACATAGAATAAACCGTATCTTTTTTCATAACCATTTGACCATGAAAATACATCCATTAGAGACCATAAGAAGTATCCTTTAACATTGGCACCGTCTGCAATCGCATCTGCTATCACATTTAGATGCTGTTTAATATAGTCAATTCGTGCATCGTCATGTACTGTTTTTTCTTTTTCATCGAATACATCTTTATATCCTAATCCATTTTCAGTAATATAAATCTTATGATAATTTGGATAATCTTTTACTACACGCATAATTTGGTCATATAAACCTTGTGGATAAATCATCCAATCCCAATCGGTTCTAGGAACATCAACATCAAATTCACGTTGTCCTACACCTTTAAGTTGATACTTAGAGCCACCTTTATCACCAGTAGCATTATGTGTTATTTCAGATTCACCTTCATAACCACGCATCCAGTCACTCATATAATAATTAATACCTAAGAAATCGTTTAAATCCTTAGCTTCATCTAAAATTTTGTAGTCTTCATCAGAAATCTCTAATTGGCCACCATTCACAGATAGGATGTGTTGTACTCCTTCCATCGTTTCACGTGAGTACTTACCAAGGTATGTTGCATCTAAAATAAATTTATTATGAATAATATCTTCAAGTTCGGCTGCTCTCACATCTTCAGGATTAGATGGATCATATGGATATTTTGTAGGTAATGCATGGACAACACCTATTTCTCCCTTATAATTTTTATCTTTAAAAAGTTTAACAGCACGTGCGTGTGCAACCATCATATTATGATGAGATTGGAATACTTTTTCAAAGTCATATTTGATACCTGGAGGGAATTTACCAACTAAATATTGACCATCACCAATTGGCCCAATTTCATTGAATGTTGTCCAATACTTAACTTCTGGAAATTCTTTGAAACAAAATTCAGCATAATCTACAAAATAATCTATAGTTTTACGATTTAAGAAATCTCCATCTTTGTGAAGTATTTCTGGTGTGTCAAAGTGATGTAATGTTACAAAAGGCTCGACATGACGCTTATGACATTCTTTGAAAAGGTTATGATAATACTCGACACCTTTTTGATTCACTTCACCGTAACCTTTAGGAAAAATACGAGACCAAGCAATTGAGATACGTATACCATTTACACCAAAGCGTTCACTTAATTCCAAGTCAACAGGATATCTGTTATAAAAATCACTTGCTGGTTCAGCTGTGTACCAATAATTCTCCTCTAAATACGTGTCCCAAGCGACACGCCCTTTACCATCAGTCTGAGTAGCTCCTTCTGCTTGATATGCAGCGGTTGCTCCACCAAAAATAAAGTCATCAGGTAATTTCTTAGTCATATATAAAACTCCTTTTTAATTGTTAAATTGTTGTTTTACAAATTCTAAAGCCGCCTCACCGTCTCTTGTTAACTTGATATATTGAGCGCCTTCAGTTTTGGCTAATTTAATTCCTAAGCGATCAGTATCTTGTTTAATATCTTCATAATTAGAAGCAACTTGTGGTGCTAAGATAATTAATTGATAATCTTTCATAATATCCATATGTGCACCATAACCACCTGCTGCTGCTTTTACTGGTACTTCATACTCTTCAGCAGCTTTATTTAAAGCATTAGCTAGTAAACCACTTGTACCTCCACCTGCACATAAAACTAAAACATTTGTTTGTTCACTAATAGTATCTGTAGAGGATGTAGAAGTTGTTTCATCAACTGAAGATGTATCATCAGTATCCGCTTCACTTGCCCCTGCAGTTGCTAAAATAGCATCAGCTTTTTTCGTATCAAAGTTTGCTGATACTTTTTCTTTTAATTCATTATTTGCTTCTTTATTTCCTAATTCTTCTTCAAGCACTTGTTCATCGT
Organism: Staphylococcus sp. HMSC065D05; assembly: GCF_001813195.1. NCBI lineage: Bacteria > Bacillati > Bacillota > Bacilli > Caryophanales > Staphylococcaceae > Staphylococcus > Staphylococcus sp. HMSC065D05. The sequence goes on along the minus strand of NZ_KV811739.1, from coordinate 70,447 downwards.
ATACTTTTAAGAATGGATAGTAAATGATCACATCAACAACAATAAGTAATATTGCTAACACAAATGACCAAAATGCAAATCCAGTCCCCATAATAATACCGAGTGGACCAGGAGTAGTCCAAGGTAAAAAGATACTAAAACTATTCATGTTTAAGACATCAACAAAAAATTTAAAAATCCATATGTTTACTATAGGTGCAAAAATAAAGGGTATAAAGAATACCGGATTTAGCACGAGTGGTGCACCAAAAAGTATGGGTTCATTGACACCAAAGAATGTAGGTACGACTGATGCTCTACCTATCGCTTTATTTCTTTTTGATTTTGTTAACCACATAAACATAAATGGAACAACTAATGTTGCACCGGTTCCTCCCATAGTTGCTACGAACATCTGTGTACCCGGTGTAATCACTTTATCAGCATGTTCTCCAGCTTGTATTAAGTGTAAATTTGTTTCAAGGTTCGCATAAGTAATTGCTGCAATCGCTGGTTCAACAATAGAAGGTCCATGAATACCTACAAACCAGAAGAACGCAAACGCACCGAATATGAGTGTAACCCCAATCCAACCATCTGCTGCAGTAAATAGTGGCTCAAATACTTTTAGTACTGCATTTGCTACATTCGTGTGAACTATTGCTCTAGAAAGTAAATCTAAAGCATACAAAATTAAAATAACTGCTGATAAAGGGAAAATATCTTTAAATACTTGAGATATATTTGGTGGGACTTCTTTAGGCATTTTAATGGTAATATTTCTTTTGACAAAGAAATTATAAACAATCACGGTAATAAACGCGGAAATAAAGGCTGTCAATAAACCTTTTGTACCCATAAATGCACTAGAAAATCCACCATCTTTAACAGGATCAGCAGCTAAGAATAAAAATCCACAAATAGCTGCCATCATTGTCGAAATAAAGTTGATTTGATTCGTTTTATCTAGTTTTCGATTGTAAGAATCAGTTAAGGATTTAGCTGTGGTTCCTGCTACAAGCAAACCAACTATTCCCATTGTATAGTTATAGGGTTTCATCAATATACCTTCCATTGTTTTACTCCAAGTAAAACCAAACACATTTGGTACATAGGTAATTAAAATAAATATACTTGAGAATAAGATAATTGGAATAGCAGCAATAAATCCATCACGAATCGCTCTTAAATAGATATTTCGTGATATTTTTTCAAAGAAAGGCTTTCCTTTTTCTATCCATGCTATTAATTTATTCATAGGGGTCAGCTCCCTTTTTTGTATAATTCAATTAAATGCTTCATTAAGTCCTTTAAAAGTAATGTTGTCATTAAATGGTCTTGACCATGTATCATAGTGATACTATATGCGATATCCTCGCCTTTAGCCTCTTGAGCTAGAAGATTAGTTTGTGCTTTATGTGCATTAGCAATACATTCATTCGCTTCCTCTACAAGTTGTTCTGCTTTATCAAATTCACTATCTTTAGCAGCATTTAAAGCTTCTAATAATTTTGAATGTGCATCCCCAGCATAGGCAACAATTTCAAATCCGAGTAATTGTACCTCATCTCTATTCATTTGAATATCCTCCCTTACATTATTTGTTTTTCCATGATGTAGCTGTTGTTTTCAATACTGTATTCAAATCATCAATATTTTTAAATCCTACCGTACGCAACCATTCTCTAGCAGCTTGCTCTCCTTCTTCAATGTATACCTTAACTGCTCCTGACCATGTGGCACGTCCACATAAAACACCATTGAATTGCGCACCAGAATCATGCGCAAATTTTAATGTATCTTGGAACAATTCCGCTGATACACCTGCACTTAAATAAATATATGGTAAGTGAGTAGCTTCATCTTGATCACGGAAATGTTGTGCAGCTTCTTCTTTAGTATAGACAACTTCTCCTTCTGAAAATCCTTCCACAAAATTCATATTCACAGGTACTTCTACTTTAAGTACATCCACATTAAAACGATCTTCAGAGAATAACTTCATTGCTTCATTAACTTTATGTGGCTTGACTTTAGCGAATTCTGCACTTTTATTGTCAGGAATATTGTCGTCATATGTTAAAACTTCCAAGAAGAAAGGAATATCTTCGGCAACACATTCTGAACCAATTCTTTCAATATATGCTTTCTTTTGTATATTAATTTCTTCTGTGTCATCTACATCATAATAAAGTAAAAATTTAACTGCATTGGCCCCTTGCTCTTTCAAACGTTTCGCAGACCATTCTACCAAGCAATCTGGCAAGCGACCTTTCGCATTCACATCATATCCAGTTTTTTCGTATGCAAGTAATAGTCCGCAGTCATTATTTCGAGCATCCGATGCTGGTAAACCATATTCTGGATCCAATAAAATTGAAGACGCATATTGAGTTAATTCTTCGGAAACAAGTACTTTTAATTGTTCTATTTGCTCTACTGTTGGTGTTTCAGATTGATGTTCTGCCATCATTCTTTTTAATGCACCACGTTGATCAAATGCTAAAGCTGAAATAATACCTTCTTGATTACTTAATTTCTCAATTGATGACACTTTTTGTTGTGATTTTGTCATAAATTACACCTCTATAACTTCTATTTGTTTGAATATTTCGTCAAATTTATCTGTATTAATATGACCTGTTTGTTGTTCCATTGCATTTAGCATTCCGAATGCATTTGCTTTTTTTAATAACTCTTCATCGGTTTGTTGATGAATGAGTGCAGAAGCAATACCTGCTACGGTGGAATCTCCTGATCCAACAGGATTAACTACTTTAATGTTGGGGATATTCACCTTGTAAAATTTATGATTATGTTTTGCAAAAGCACCTTCACTGCCCAATGAAACAATAATCCATTCAATATCATTAAATATTGGCTGACTTACTGCCGTTTTCAATTCTTTAATATCACTTGTTACTTTGTATTTTAAAAGATGTGATAATTCATCTATATTAGGTTTAATTACTGTAGGTTTCACATTACTAATAAGAACTTCCTCAAGTGATTGACCAGAGCTATCTAAAATGGTCAAAATTCCTTGTTCTTTTGCTAATCTCACAATATCCGTATAATAATCAGTATTAAGTCCTTTGGGCAGACTACCAGACATAACAGCCACATCAGTTTCTTTGAAAAGTTTTAATAGATGTGACTTGAATTCCTCTGATTCCTTAAGTTCAATCGTGGGACCCTTTTCAAGGATCTCAGTTTGTTGTCCCTCATGTAGTATCGCAATACAATTTCGTGTTTCGCCTTTGATTTTGAAAAATGCTTGTTTAATACGAGTAGTTTCTATTTGTTCTTCAATATATTGACCTAATGCTCCACCTAAAAAACCACTTGCTATTACGTCTTCACCAAATTCAGACAATACTCTAGTAACATTTAATCCTTTACCGCCTGCTGTTTTGCTTGTTTGAGATACCCTATTAACAGTATCTAAATTAAACTGATCTAAAGGATAAGATATATCAACTGAGGGATTTAAAGTTAATGTTAAAATCATTGGACATCATCCTTAATCGTGATATTCACCTTTTTTCCATTTTTCTAAGAACTCATCGAAGAAATGTGGATCAGTTTGGTCATTGTTATGTGCTTCTAAATGATTGATTTTAGCAATTAATTTTTTATTTTCCTCAGTAGGTTTGTACTCTGCCTCAATGAATGCATCAACGATGTCGAAAATAAATAATTCACCTGCTACCTTACCGCCAAAACTTACAACATTTGCATTTAACTCTTCTTTAGAATAAAGCGCTGATGTCATATCTCTAACTAAAGCAGTTCTAACACCAGGTACTTTGTTTGCAGCGTTACTAATTCCTACACCAGTGCCACAAATACATACACCTAAATCTGCTTCACCACTCGCAACTTTTTCTCCTACCTTTTTTCCATAAATCGGATAATGTGTACGTGTAAAATCATAAGTTCCAACATCTATCACTTCGTGTCCCTGTGATTTTAAGTGTTGTGAAACTTCCATTTTTGTATCAGTAACAATATGATCGCAACCTATTGCAATTTTCATTTTTATTCCTCCTATTAACACATTTTATTTAACATATCTACGCGGATTTGATGACGTCCACCATCGTAATGACCATTGACAAATTCTTTTGCGACATTTTTAGCAAGCGTATCTCCAACAATTTCGGCTCCCATAGTAATCATGCGTGCATTATTATGACTACGTGTCATGTAAGCTGAACGCTCATCTGAAACCTCAGCCGCAATCATTCCCTTAATTTTAGTTGCAACAATAAAACTACCTGCACCATAGGCATCTATAGCAATACCTAGATTGTCGTCGGACTTTTGAACTTCTTTAGCTACAGAGACTGTAGAATCAACAAAGTCTAAATCTTTTCCTTCTGTGACATCTAAAACATCATAATCGTTGTCTTCCAAATAAGCTTTAATTAATTCTTTTAAGCGTTTGCCATCTACATCTGAACCAATAATAATCGTCATAATAAGTCTCCTTTTTTGAATTAAGGTGTTTAAATACATGTATTTTTGAAAAAGCGCTTTCAAATCTTTACACCTAAATTATAAACATATTCAAACAATTAATCAACACATATTAAACAATTGTCACGTAATTTTGTTTGATACATGTTGATTTAAAAAGAAATTGTTGTTTTTCTCCATGTAAAATGTTTATTTAAACAAAAAAACAGCAATAAATTTTAAAAATTTATTGCTGTTTTTACTTAAACTAGATATTTAATTTTACAATTCTTATCACTTGATTCTATTACTTTATAATAATGTTTAATTGACATAATCATTATGATCACTTTAAAGGCAATATGTTAACGACATTAACTAATAACCTCAACATATGATTCTATTTTTTCTTTCTTTTCCATGTCATTATTATCTGTTAAAACTGCATTGAGTTCACGAAGCTCACAAAATGATGAAAAATCATCCTTACCAATTTTTGAAGAGTCAATCAATAAATATTTTTCCAACGAATGGCTAAGTGCAATTTGTTGCGTATAAGCCTCTTCTATTGAGGATGTCATAGCTAGACCATCTTTAACACCATTACTACTAAAAAACATTTTACTAAATCTTAGTTGACTTAATAATTGATTTGTCATCTCACCTACAAATGCTTCAGTTAAATCACGCATTTCTCCACCTAATAAATAGACTCTGAAATGTAACGTTTGTTTTTTCATTAATATATTAAATACTGGTAAACAATTAGTAATAATCGTTAATGAATAATGATTTATTTCTTCAGCTAATTTTTGAACCGTAGTACCAGGACCTAAGAAAATAGTATCTCCATCTTCAATTAAATCTACTGCATTCTTTGCTATAAATCGTTTTTCTTCAATAAAACGTGTATGTTTTTCTTGATGCGACATTTCTTTATATTGGAAAGCTGAATTACTACGAGCGCCACCATGTATTTTAGTGAGAACACCTTTTTCTTCGAGCTCAGCAAGATCACGGCGCACAGTCATATCTGAAACATTTAGATCTTCGACAATTTCGTTTGTTCTTACAGAACCTCTTTTATTTACTAATTTTGTGATTTCATCTAATCTATCATATTTGTTCATTTATTTATTCACTTCCTATAATTACTATATATCATAATATTGAAACAGTTTCATTATTTTAGAAGTTTATCATTTACTATGATACAAATTTAAAATCGATATTGTATATTTTAAATATCAAATTTGATTTTTTATATAATTATTTTGATTTTTCAAAAATACTACCGATTTTCATTAAAAAGTTAGAAATACCTTCTATCATTACTTTAAATCATAACATGAATTCTTTAATATTAAATTATATTGTAGTTGATAATAAATGAGTACTTACATAATATCTATGATAATGAGGTGAAAACAAATGAAAAAAACAGATATTCAACAGTTAAAAGATATCGTAAACAACTCTAATCAAATTGTTTTCTTTACAGGAGCTGGTGTTTCAGTTGCAAGCGGAATTCCAGATTTTCGCTCAATGGGTGGCTTGTATGATGAAATATCAAAGGATGGACAGTCTCCAGAGTATTTGCTTAGCATTGATCATTTACATGATAATAAAGAAAGTTTTATAAACTTTTATCATGAAAGACTTTTAATTGCTGATAAAAAACCTAATATTGTTCATCAATGGATAGCACAACTAGAAAATCAACAAAAATCACTTGGCGTCATCACTCAAAATATAGATGGTTTACATGAAGATGCAGGAAGTCACAATATTGATGAGCTACACGGCACACTTAATCGCTTTTATTGTATTAACTGTTATGAGGAGTACTCAAAATCATATGTCATGACACATCATCTCAAATATTGTGAAAAATGTGGTAATGTCATCAGACCTGATATTGTTTTATACGGCGAGATGTTAAATCAAAAAACAGTCTTCAAGGCATTAGATAAAATTCAACATGCAGATACACTCATCGTATTAGGTTCATCACTTGTTGTACAGCCTGCTGCTGGTTTTGTATCAGAATTTAAAGGTGACAACCTAGTTATCATCAATAGAGATGCAACTCCATATGATCATACAGCTAGCCTAGTTATACACGATGACATGACTAGTGTTATAGAAGAAATTGTAAATAGTAATAGTTAAGTAATATAGAAGTCAAATTAAGTTCAAAATCCACTACTCATGCTCCAAAATCAAACACGTCAAGTAGGTAGAATTTCTTGATGACACTTCCTTAATTTTAGGGCATAGCATAGTATTGAAAAAGCTTAAATAAAGTGCTTTTTAATTGAATAATCTAAATCCTACGCAACAATAAAGACTGGGACAATTAAATGTCCCAGTCTTTAATTATAAAAAAACACTTCCCAATAAATGGGAAGTGTAAATGTTGTTCGCCAAAAATTAACGTTTTGAGAATTGTGGAGAACGACGTGCTTTTTTAAGACCTGGTTTTTTACGTTCTTTCATACGTGGGTCACGAGTAAGTAATCCAGCGCGTTTTAAAGAACCTCTATATTCAGGATCTGCTTCTAATAAAGCACGTGCAATTCCATGTCGGATTGCTTGAGCTTGTCCAGTAAATCCACCACCATGTACGTTAACTAAAACATCATAGTTACCTTTAGTTTCAGTAACATCAAATGGTTGATTTAAGTCTAAAATTAATGATTCGAATGGTAAGTAGTCACGTACATCACGTTCGTTAACAGTAATGTTACCTTCGCCAGGTACTAAACGTACACGTGCTACTGAGTTTTTACGACGGCCTGTGCCTTTGTATTCAACTTGTGCCAATGTAATTTCCTCCTTCTAATTAACCACGTAACTCGTAGTTTTCTGGTTGTTGTGCAGCGTGTGGATGTTCAGCGCCACCATATACAAATAATTTTTTACCTTGTTTTTCACCTAAGCGTGTACTTGGTAACATACCTTTAATTGAAGTTTCTAATAAACGTTCAGGATTTGTTCTTTTTAATTCACCAGCAGAGATTGATTTTAAACCACCTGGGTGATTTGAATGACGGTGGTACATTTTGTCTTGTTCTTTGTTACCAGTAAATTCAATTTTAGATGCATTAATGATAATTACATAATCACCAGTATCAACGTGTGGTGTATAAGTTACTTTATTTTTACCGCGTAATATAGCAGCTACTTCTGAAGATAAACGACCTAATGTTTGGCCTTCAGCATCAATAACATACCATTTGCGCTCAATGTTTGATTCATTTGCCATAAATGTTTGACGCATAATAATTGTCCTCCTAAAAATAAATGCTTCGTTCATTATTGCAGTGCGAATAAATCACATTCGAACCTATGTTTATTGCACTAACAACTATCATTATTGTTACGATTTAAAAGCGTAAGATTTCATTTATTTCATTAACTGTTGTTCTGCTTTGCTTATATATCTTGTAACACAATAAGTTTCCGGGGCTTATCGTGGGGTGATATAAAACAATACCGTTAATAATCATATAATTTCACAGTACTTTTGTCAATGACAATTAGTGTTTTTCCAACGATTTTTTGTAGTGTATTTTTATATCTTTCCCATATTCTTGTATCAATTCTTCTGGGCTTAAATAAATCTTTTCTAAATATAATCCGTCAGGTGGAGCTGTAAGAGGCACATTATTTCTATTTCTGTCCTCTAAGAGCTTAGGGACGTCATTAGGTTCACGCTTTCCTTTTCCTACTTCAATTAAGAAAGCTACCAATACACGGACCATATTATAAAGAAATCCAGAACCTGTTACGACGTAATCAAATCCCTCTTTAGTAGCAACAATTTCACTCTGATAGAGTGTTCTTACTTTGCTTTCAACTTCTGTTTTCTGTGAACAAAAACCGGTAAAATCATGTGTACCTATAAATTCTTGAGCAGCTTTGTTCATTTTATCATAGTCTAATGTTTCATAAACAAATGTTTCAGTACCACTCTTAAAAGGATTTCGATGATTACCTTGATAAACTTTGTAACGATAGCGTTTGCCTACGCAGTCATAACGACAATGAAAATACTCGTCGACATTTCGTACATTTTTAACGTAAATATCATCTGGTAAAGCTCGATTCATCGCATATTGCCATTGTTTGTTATCAATATTCAATTCGGTATCAAAATGAAAGAATTGCTGATACGCATGCACACCCCTATCTGTTCGGCTTGAAGGATGAATTCGTACATGATGTTTATGCATTCGTTTAAGAATCTTTTCAAATTGTTGTTGAACAGTTCGTCCTTGTTGCTGAATTTGAAAACCTAAAAATTGGTTACCTTGATAAGCGATTTCAACTAATATACGCAATATTTACACTCCTGAAAATTTTAAAATAAATAATATAATAGCGATAGGTATTAAAAGTAAGACTGTTATTGTGTCTTTATATTGCCAATGCAATAACCTATAGCTTGTTCGTTTGATGTTAATATCATATCCTCTGACTTCCATTGCTATAGCTAGTTCTTCTGCTCTTTGAAAGGCAGAAATAAATAATGGAATCATGATAGGTATAAAAGCTCTAATTCGTGTTATTAAACCTCCTGAACTTATTTCTGATCCTCTAGATTTTTGAGCAAGTATAATTTTTTCTAATTCGTCCATTAACGTTGGTATAAACCTTAGAGCAATTGACATCATCATACTCAACTGATGTACTGGTACTTTAATCACTTTTAGAGGTGCAAATAATTTTTCAAAAGCATCTGTTAAATCAATCGGACTAGTCGAGAGTGTCATGATTGTTGCAATCATAACTATAAAAATTAATCTTAATGATATATAAATCCCTTCCATAACACCATTTGATTCAATAGTGATAAATTTCCATTGAAATAATATGATACCTCCATTAGTAAATAATACATGCATAGAAAAGGTGAAAATCAAGAAGAAAAAGATAGGTGTTAATCCTTTAATTAAAAACCAAAAAGGAATGCGTGCTAACTTGATAAATAGGATTAAAAAAAGAAACAACCATGCATATGTACCTAATGAATGACAAAAGAAAATTAAAATAATAAAAAAGAAGACAAATATTAACTTAACCCTTGGATCAAGCTGATGAACAATTGATTGTAGGGGAAGATATCGTCCAATGATTAATTTATTTTTCATGATGCCACTCCTTATACAACTTCACAAACTCTTCTTCATTCAAAGCAAGTTGTGGAAATAAGATATTATACTTTTTTTCGATATCTTTCTGTAATTTCACCACTTTAGGTAAATCAATATGCCATTTTAATAAACGTGACTTCTGATTAAATAAATTTCTAGGATTTGATTTTTCTACTATCGTCCCTTTATTCATTACTACAACTTCATCTGAATAACGTGCTACATCATCCATATCATGTGAGACAAGAATAATCGTTTTATTTTCTTCTATTTGTATTTTCTTTATTAAAGACATGACTTGGTGTTTACTATTCGGGTCTAACCCAGCAGTCGGTTCATCTAAAATAATTACTTGTGGATCCATAGCCAAAATGGAGACAATGGCTATTTTTCTCATTTGTCCTCCCGACATTTGAAATGGAGAGGATGACATCACATTTCTTGAAAAACCTAATTCAAGAAGAAGTTGAAAAGCTTTATCTTTAACATTTTTTAGGTTCATATTAAAATTTTTAGGTCCAAACTCAATCTCTTTTTCAACACTATCTTCAAATAATTGGGATTCTGGAAATTGAAATACTACACCTACATCTTTTCTTATGTGACGTAAGTGCTTGTCTTTAGTTTTACTTGTAACTTCTAAACCATTAATGTTGACTGAACCTGTAGTGGGCTTTAATAAAGCATTCAAATGTTGAATCAGGGTGGATTTCCCACTTCCAGTTTGACCAATAATTGCATAATACTTGCCCTGTTCAAGAGTTAGTGAAATGTCTTTAATAGCTTCAAATTCATAAGGTGTGCCTTGTTGATAAATATAACTCACTTGATTAAATTGTATACTCATAATTTTTTAATCAACCCTTCATAAGTTACATAAGTTGAATCAAAACCTAAAAGTCGATTCATTTTCAAAGGAAATGGTAAGTCCAATCCAACTGATATTAGTGCCTCTTCGCACTTAAAAATATCTTGAGGTGTTCCTTGTTTAAAAACAGTTCCTTTATTCAATACAATGATTTGATCAGCATGCATTGCTTCATCTAAATCATGAGTGATTGAAATAATTGTAACATTATTATTCACTTTAACTTCATTTACAAGGTTAAGTAAAGATGACTTTCCGTGAGGATCTAGCATCGTTGTCGCTTCATCTAAAATCAGCACATCAGGATTAAGTGCAAGTGCCCCAGCAATGGCAACACGTTGTTTCTGTCCTCCTGAAAGTGAATGGGGTTCATCGTCTGCTTTATTTATCATATCGACTTCGGTTAATACTTGATTAACTTTAGATACCATTACTTTATGAGGAACAAGTTGGTTTTCAAGACCAAAAGCAACATCAAATTTAACTATAGAACCTACAAATTGATTATCAGGATTTTGAAAAACAATTCCGATATGTTTCCTCACTTCTCGCTTATTCTGAGAGTCTACTGGTAGATTTTGGAATAGAATTTGTCCTTCACTTGGTTCTTCTATACCTACCATTAGTTTAGCAATAGTAGATTTTCCTGAGCCATTGTGACCTACAATTGAAGTCCATTGTCCAGCTTGTATTGAAAATGAAACGCGATTTAATGTGAAAGCAGCGTCACTTTGATATTGAAATGATACATCTTTAAATTCAATGATAGGATTTGACTCATTCACATCAATCACTCCTAATATTTTTATATCACTAAACATTCTACAATAATTCAAATTGACTGTATATCAGATATGTATAATTTAATCATTTGTAATATGAATTATAAAAAAAGCTATAGTGTTATTAACTATAGCTTAAATAAAAAAGCGCGCACCCCATCAAATGTTGAGTTCACGCTTAAATAATTATTTAGTTGGATGGGGTACTCTGAGCTAGACAATATTTGTATGTGGCAAACATTATCGTTGCACTCATTTGCTTTATATATAAGTAGTAAATGTGTATTTATTAAGGTTAGACAACTAAGTTATAACTTGTGTCTTAAAACTAGATTAAACTAATTCAATAATTACTGATTCAGCACCGTCACCACGACGAGGGCCTACTTTAAGAATACGAGTGTAACCACCTTGACGTTCACTATAACGTTCAGCGATTTCACCAAATAATTTTTGAAGAGCAGTTTGTGTAGAGTCATCTTCATTTAAAATTTCAACATTACGTAAAGTTTTAGCAGCATTACGACGAGATGCTAAATCACCTTTTTTACCAAGTGTGATCAATTTCTCTACTACACTACGAACTTCTTTAGCACGAGCTTCAGTTGTCTCGATGCGTTCACTAACGATTAATGAAGTTGCTAAGTCACGTAACATTGCTTTACGTTGATCAGAAGTACGACCTAATTTTCTGTAACCCATGAGTTAACCTCCTTTATCAATCTTCTTTTCTTAATCCTAATCCTAAATCTTCTAATTTATATTTTACTTCTTCTAGAGATTTACGACCTAAATTACGCACTTTCATCATGTCAGCTTCAGATTTATCAGCTAACTCTTGTACAGAATTGATTCCTGCGCGTTTTAAGCAGTTATAAGAACGTACGGATAAGTCTAATTCTTCAATAGACATTTCAAGTACTTTTTCTTTTTGATCTTCTTCTTTTTCAATCATGATTTCAGCGTTTTGAGCCTCATCAGTTAGACTTACAAAGATATTCAAGTGTTCAGTCATTATTTTAGCTGCTAATGATACTGACTCTTGTGGTGTGATTGAACCATTTGTCCAAACATCTAAAGTTAATTTATCAAAATCACTACTTTGACCTACACGTGTATTTTCAACTGTATAGTTTACACGTTCAACAGGTGAATATAGTGAATCAACAGGAATTACACCAATTGGTAAATCACTAGTATTATTTTGTTCAGCTAATGCGTAACCTCTACCCTTATTAGCAACAAGACGCACTTTAAGATGTCCACCTTTAGACACTGTTGCGATTTTAAGTTCTGGATTTAAAATCTCAACATCACTGTCGTGAGTAATGTCACTTGCAGTTACTTCGCCTTCATCTTTTACATCAATTTCTAAAGTTTTATCTTCTTCAGAGTAAATTTTTAATGCAAGTTTTTTAATGTTCATAATGATTGTTGAAACATCTTCTACTACATTATCTACTGCTGAAAATTCGTGTAAAACTCCTTCAATCTCGATGTACTTAACGGCTGCACCTGGTAATGAAGATAGTAGGATACGACGTAAGGAGTTTCCTAGTGTAGTACCATAGCCACGTTCAAGTGGTTCAACAACGAATTTACCGAATTTAGCATCTTCACTAACTTCAATTGTCTCAATTCTAGGTTTTTCAATTTCTATCATTTACAAATATCCTCCTTAAATACGTCGACTAGATTTAAACTGTTTGCTCAGTGACTTGTAACAATACATTTAAAAATTATACGCGACGACGTTTTGGTGGACGACAACCGTTGTGTGGTACTGGAGTAACGTCTCTGATTGCAGTTACTTCTAAACCTGCAGATTGTAGTGCACGGATAGCAGATTCACGGCCTGGACCAGGTCCTTTTACTGTTACTTCTACTGTTTTCAAGCCATGTTCCATAGCTGTTTTAGAAGCAGTTTCTGAAGCCATTTGAGCTGCAAATGGAGTTGATTTTTTTGATCCTTTGAATCCTAATGCACCAGCTGATGACCAAGATAATGCATTACCGAATTCATCAGTGATAGTTACGATAGTATTATTGAATGTTGAACGGATGTGAGCTACACCATTTTCAATATTCTTTTTCACTCTACGTTTACGAGATACTTGTTTACGTGCCATTAAATTTTGCCTCCTTTACCTATTATTTTTTCTTATTAGCTACTGTTTTAACTGGACCTTTACGTGTACGAGCATTGTTTTTAGTTTTTTGTCCACGAACTGGTAAGCCACGACGATGACGAATTCCACGGTATGATGAAATTTCCATTAAACGTTTAATGTTTAAGTTTTGTTCACGGCGTAAGTCACCTTCTACTTTGTAACCATCTACAACTTCACGGATACGACCTAATTCATCGTCAGTTAAATCTTTAACGCGAGTATCTGCTGATACGTTAGCTTCTTCTACAATTTTATTAGCAGTTGAAGTACCAATACCATATACGTATGTTAATGAGATAACAATGCGTTTTTCACGTGGAATATCCACTCCTGCAATACGTGCCATATTAATTTACACCTCTCTTTTATTAACCTTGTCTTTGTTTGTGTTTTGGATTATCACAAATTACCATTACTTTACCTTTACGTTTAATGACTTTGCATTTTTCGCATATTGGTTTTACTGATGGTCTTACTTTCATTTTTATACCTCCCTATATTATGGAGTGACGATTATTTATAACGATAAGTAATTCTACCGCGCGATAAATCATACGGAGACATCTCAACAGTTACTTTGTCGCCAGGTAGAATACGAATGTAATTCATTCTGATTTTACCACTTACGTGAGCTAAAATCTCATGACCATTTTCTAATTCTACTTTAAACATTGCGTTTGGTAAAGTATCTAGTACTGTACCTTCTAATTCAATTACATCTTGTTTAGCCATTGATTAACTTCCCCCTTTTTGCAATAGTAAGGTAATCGTCAATAGACAACTTAACGATACGAATCTATTCGTGATGGTTTAATATAAGTTCAACAAAAATACGGGAATTAAATATCGTTATTTGTCACTCATTCTATTAAATTTAACTCTAATACTCACTGAAACATAGATCGTATAGTGTTGATCTATTATAAATGATCTAAAATATCAATGACATCTTTGGTTACTTCGTCAATATCTTTTGAACCATCAATGTTTTTCAAGACACCTTTGTTGTTGTAATATTCTAAAATAGGCTTAGATTGTTTAACATTAACGCTCAAACGATTAGATACTGTTTCTGGGTTGTCATCTTCGCGTTGATATAACTTTCCACCATCGATATCACATATACCATCAACCTTTGGAGGATTAAATACAAGATGATATGTTGTACCACATTTCTCACAGATACGACGACCTGTAAGACGATTCATTAATTCTTCCTCAGGAACTTCGATATTAATGACAGCATCAATTTCTCTATCAAGCTCAGACATAATTTGACTTAATGACTCAGCTTGATCTATAGTTCTTGGGAATCCATCTAACAAGAATCCTTTTTTTGCATCGTCTTCAGAAATTCTTTCTTTAACGATACCTACAGTAACTTCATCAGGAACTAATTCTCCACGATCCATATATGATTTAGCTTCTTTTCCTAAATCTGTTTCATCTTTAATCGCTTTTCTGAACATGTCACCAGTAGAAATATGTGGTATTGGGAATTTCTTAACAATTTCACTCGCCTGAGTCCCTTTACCTGCACCAGGTAAGCCCATTAAAATGATATTCATAAATGCCCTCCTACAAATTATCTACCACCAAAGCCTTTATATTCTTTTTGAGTGACTTGTGCTTCTAAAGTTTTCATAGTTTCAATAGCTACACCAATTACGATCAAAAGACTCGTACCACCAATTTGAATTGATTGTGGTAAGCCCATAAATTTAGTCGCAATTATAGGTAAAATAGCTATAGCCGCTAAGAAAATTGAACCAACAAAAGTCAATCTATAAAGTACTCTAGTAATATATTTTTTTGTTTGTTCACCAGGTCTAATTCCTGGGACATAACTACCTTGTTTTTTAAGGTTATCTGCCATTTTCTCTGGATTAACTTGTACAAAAGCATAAAAATATGCAAATGCAATAATTAAAACCACATAAATAATCATTCCAATATTGCTTGACGGGTTGGCAGTATCAGCAATATTCTGTGCCCATTCTGCTTTCGGGAAGAATAAAGTCAATGTTCTTGGTAACAAGAAAAATGCCATCGCAAAGATTACTGGAATAACACCGGCAGAGTTAACTTTCAAAGGTAGATAAGTTGCTTGTGAACCTAATCGTTGAGCAGATTGTTTCTTTGCATATTGAATAGGTATTTTACGTTTAGCTTCAAGAACAAATATTGCGCCTACTGTTAGTAGAATCAACGCTACTATCAATCCTAGTATTTTCAGCCAAGCGAGTGAAGTATCGTCTTGCCCAACAAACACTGATTGTGCAAATTGTTCTAGACTTGAAGGTAAAGTTGATAATATACCTGCAAAGATGATAAGAGAAATACCGTTACCAACACCAAACTGTGTGATTTGGTCACCAAGCCAAATTAAGAAAGCTGTTCCCGCTGTTAATACAACTGCAATTAATAAATAACTCATAACGGACTGTTCTATAATAAGTTGTCCTTTAAGATAGTTATTAAATTGGAAAGCCATACCTATAGATTGGATAAAAGCTAAAATTATAGCAAAATAACGAGTTACGTTATTAATTTTTCTTCTACCCATTTCACCTTGTTTTGCCCACTCTGTAAATTTAGGAACAATATCCATTTGCAGTAATTGCATGACGATGGACGCAGTGATATAAGGCATGATTCCCATCGCAAATATTGAGAAACGTTTCAAGGCACCGCCACCAAAAGTATTTAATAACTCAGTGGCACCTTGAGATCCCTGTGGATGATTAAAGGCTTCAGGATTAACTCCTGGAGCAGGAATATACGTTCCTATTTTAAAAATAACTAACATTGCTAGAGTGAAGAAAATCTTGTTTCGTACTTCTTTAGTTGTAAAGAAACGTACAAACGTTTGAAACATTAGATCACCTCGTGTGCTCCACCTTTTGCATCAATAGCTTCTGCTGCTGAAGCTGAGAATTTATGAGCTTTCACTGTTAATTTCTTGTCTAGTGAACCGTTACCTAGTACTTTGATACCAGATTTTTCATTCTTAACAACACCAGATTCTACTAATAAAGCTGGAGTAACTTCAGTACCATCTTCAAATTTATTGAGTTGGTCTAAGTTAACAATAGCATATTCTTTACGGTTAATGTTAGTGAAACCACGTTTAGGTAAACGACGGAATAAAGGTAATTGTCCACCTTCAAATCCTGGTCTTACTTTACCACCTGAACGTGCTTTTTGACCTTTTTGACCACGGCCACTTGTTTTACCGTTACCAGTTGCAGCACCACGACCTACACGGTTACGTACACGACGTGATCCTTCAGCTGCTTTTAACTCATGTAATTTCATTTCGGCACCTCCTTAATTATTTTTCTTCAATTGTTAATAAATGCTTAACTTTGTTGATTTGCCCACGAATTGCAGGGTTATCTTCAACAACTACTGAACTATTAGTCTTTTTAAGACCTAAAGCTTCAACAGTTTTACGTTGTGTTTCAGGACGACCAATAACACTACGAGTGAGGGTAATTTGTAATTTAGCCATAACTTATTTTCCCTCCTTAATTGTATAATTCTTCTACAGATTTGCCACGTAATTTAGCAACATCTTCTGCATTTTTTAAGTTTTGTAAACCGTTGATAGTCGCACGAACCATATTAATAGGAGTATTTGATCCTAAAGATTTACTTAAGATATCAGTAATTCCTGCTAACTCTAATACAGCACGAACTGGTCCACCAGCTATAACTCCTGTACCAGGTGCTGCTGGTTTCATAAATACGCTACCTGAGCCATATTGACCAGTGATAGTATGAGGAGTCGTACCTTCTACACGTGGAACAACTACTAAATCTTTTTTAGCTGCTTCAACAGCTTTTTTGATAGCTTCTGGTACCTCTTGCGCTTTACCAGTACCGAAACCTACACGACCATTTTTATCTCCAACAACCACTAATGCAGTGAAACGGAAACGACGACCACCTTTTACAACTTTAGCAACACGGTTAATCGTAACAACGCGTTCTTCAAATTCTTTAGTTTCTTCTTCTCTACGAGCCATGAATGTGTCCCTCCTTTAAATTAAAATTCTAATCCATTTTCTCTTGCAGCATCAGCTAAAGCTTTAACACGTCCGTGGTATAAATATCCTCCGCGATCGAACACGATTTCTTTAATACCTTTATCGTTAGCTTTTTTAGCAATTTGTTGACCTACAGTAGTTGCTAAGTCAACTTTTGAAGCTGATGTATTTGCAATATCTTTATCTTGTGATGATGCTTGAGCAAGTGTTACGCCTTTAACGTCATCAATAATTTGTGCATAGATGTGTTTGTTTGAACGATACACATTTAAACGTGGCTTTTCAGCTGTACCTGATAATTTAGTACGAACACGAGCATGTCTTTTCAAACGTACTTTGTTTTTATCAATTTTACTGATCATTTCAATACTCCTTTCTTTAGAGTGTTATCTATTATTTACCAGTTTTACCTTCTTTACGGCGAACATATTCACCTTGGTAGCGAATACCTTTACCTTTATAAGGTTCTGGAGGTCTTACAGAACGAATGTTAGAAGCAATCGCACCAACTTGTTCTTTAGAAACACCAGATACTTTAACAGTTGTATTTTTCTCAACAGCGAAAGTAATGCCTTCTTCTGCTTTAATTTCAACTGGGTGAGAGTATCCAACATTAAGTACTAAATCTTTACCTTGCATTTGTGCACGGTAACCTACACCAACAAGCTCAAGTGTTTTTTCGTAACCTTGAGAAACACCTAGTACCATATTATTTAATAAAGCACGAGTTGTACCATGATCTGTTCTATCTTCTTTAGAATCAGATGGTCTTACAACTTCAACAGTGTTTTCTTCTTGTTTAAATGTCATTCTTTCATTTAAAGTTCTTTCTAATTCACCTTTTGGACCTTTTACAGTCACATGACTTCCGTCAAAAGTTACTGTTACGTCACTAGGAATGTCAATAATTTTCTTACCAACACGACTCATGTTATGGCACCTCCTTATTATTTATTACCAAACGTATGCGATAATTTCTCCACCAACATTACGTTTTCTTGCTTCTTTATCAGTGATTACACCTTCAGAAGTTGAAACTAATGCAATACCTAAGCCATTTAATACTTTTGGCACTTCATTTGCTTTAGCGTAAACACGTAAACCTGGTTTAGAAATACGTTTTAAACCTGTGATAACACGTTCATTGTTTTGACCATATTTCAAGAACAAACGAATAACACCTTGTTTATCGTCTTCTACATATTCAACATTTTTAATGAAACCTTCACTCTTTAAGATTTCAGCAATTTCTTTTTTAATATTAGACGCAGGTAATTCTAATTTCTCGTGGCGAACCATATTAGCGTTTCTTACACGAGTAAGCATATCTGCGATTGGATCTGTCATTGTCATTGATTGTTGCCTCCTTTCAGACTCTTATTATTACCAGCTAGCTTTACGTACGCCAGGAATCTGACCTTTGTAAGCTAATTCACGGAAACAAATACGGCATAGTTTAAATTTACGATACACAGAATGTGGACGACCACAGCGTTCACAACGAGTATATTCACGTACAGCGAATTTTTGTTTTTTTTGTTGCTTAGCAACCATTGAAGTTTTAGCCACTTTATTAGCCTCCTTTTAGAGATTATTTACGAAATGGCATACCGAAGTTTGTTAACAATTCACGAGCTTCCTCGTCAGTGTTAGCAGTTGTTACGATAACAATATCCATTCCTCTAACTTTTGTTACTTTATCGTAGTCAATTTCTGGGAAAATTAATTGTTCTTTAACACCAAGTGTGTAATTTCCACGACCATCAAAAGCTGTTTTAGAAACACCTTGGAAGTCACGTACACGTGGTAATGAAACTGCAATGAGTTTGTCTAAGAATTCATACATTCTTTCTCCGCGAAGAGTGACTTTCGCACCGATTGGCATACCTTCACGTAAACGGAATGTTGCAACTGATTTTTTAGCTTTTGTTACTAATGGTTTTTGACCAGTGATCAATTCTAACTCTTCAACAGCATTGTCTAATACTTTAGAATTTTGAACTGCGTCACCTACACCCATATTTACAACTATTTTTTCAATTTTTGGTACTTCCATTACTGAACTATAATTGAATTTTTTCACTAAGTTTTCAGTAACTTCTGTATTAAATTTTTCTTTTAAACGGTTCAAAGTGGATCCTCCTTTCAACTAGTTATTAATTATTAGCTTTAATTTCTTCGCCTGATTTTTTAGCGATACGAACTTTTTTACCATCAACTGTTTTATATCCTACACGTGTAGGTTCATTTGTTTTAGGATCTAATAATTGTACGTTAGAAACATGGATTGCTGCCTCTGTTTCTAGAATTCCACCTTCAGGGTTTAATTGAGTTGGTTTTTGGTGTTTTTTTATAACGTTAACACCTTCCACAACGACACGGTCTTTTTTAGGTTCAGTAGCTACTACTTTACCTTCTTTACCTTTGTCTTTACCTGCGATAACTTTTACGTTGTCACCTTTTTTGATATGCATGTAGGCACCTCCTTAAATTATGTTAATTTATTTGATTGGTATTATAGTACTTCTGGAGCTAGTGATACAATTTTCATGAAGTTTCCTTCACGTAATTCACGAGCAACAGGACCAAAGATACGAGTACCACGTGGGCCTTTGTCATCACGGATGATAACACATGCATTTTCGTCAAATTTAATATATGAACCGTCTTCACGACGAACACCTGATTTTGTACGAACTACAACAGCTTTTACAACGTCACCTTTTTTGACAACGCCACCTGGTGTTGCATTTTTAACAGTACATACAATGATATCACCAATGTTCGCTGTTTTGCGACCAGATCCACCTAATACTTTAATTGTAAGAACTTCACGAGCACCAGAGTTGTCTGCTACTTTTAAACGTGTTTCTTGTTGGATCATTCGTTAAACCTCCCTTATCTCTAATCTTGATTAAATAATTACTGACTCTTCAACAATTTCTACTAAACGAAAACGTTTTGTTGCTGATAAAGGACGAGTTTCTTGAATTTTAACAATGTCTCCTAATTTAGCTGAATTGTTTTCATCATGAGTTTTATATTTTTTAGAGTATTTTACTCGTTTGCCGTATAATTTGTGTGTTTTGTAAGTTTCCACTAAAACAGTGATTGTTTTGTCCATTTTATCTGAAACAACTCTACCTACATAAACTTTACGATCGTTTCTTTCGCTCACTTTTGTAACCTCCTCTTTCAATTATTATTGATTAGCCTTGCTTTGTTCAATTTCTCTTTCACGAGCAACAGTTTTTAGACGTGCAATCGTTTTTCTTACTGTGCGAATACGTGCCGTTTCCTCTAATTGACCTGTAGCTAACTGAAAGCGTAGGTTAAAAAGCTCTTCTTTTGAAGATTTGATTTGTTCTTCGATTTCTGAAGTGGTTAAGTCTCTAATTTCCTTAGCTTTCATTTGTTTCACCACCCAATTCTTCACGTTTTACAAACTTAGATTTTACTGGAAGTTTGTGACTTGCTAAACGTAATGCTTCACGAGCAACTTCTTCAGGTACACCAGCTACTTCGAATAAAATTCTACCAGGTTTAACAACTGCTATCCAGCCTTCAACCGCACCTTTACCAGCACCCATACGTACTTCTAAAGGTTTTTTAGTATATGGTGTATGAGGGAAGATTTTAATCCAAACTTTCCCGCCACGTTTCATGTAACGTGTCATTGCAATACGAGCTGATTCGATTTGACGAGATGTGATCCAAGACGTAGTTGTAGCTTGTAATCCATACTCACCAAATGTTACGTAGTTACCGCCTTTAGAACGACCAGTTGTTTTTGGACGATGCTGACGACGATATTTTACACGTTTTGGTAGTAACATTATTATTTTCCTCCTTCACTAGTGTTCTTAGTAGGAAGAACTTCTCCACGGTATATCCATACTTTAACGCCTAATTTACCATATGTTGTATCGGCTTCAGCGTGTGCATAATCAATGTCAGCACGTAATGTATGAAGTGGAACAGTTCCTTCTGAGTATTGTTCAGCACGAGCGATGTCAGCTCCGCCTAAACGACCTGATACTTGAGTTTTGATACCTTTGGCACCATTTTTCATAGCTCTTGTAATAGCTTGCTTTTGTACACGACGGAATGAAGCACGATTTTCTAATTGACGTGCAATATTTTCTGCAACTAAACGTGCATCAATATCAATTTTCTTAATTTCAATTACGTTAATGTGTACTTTTTTATCAGTTAAGGTATTTAATTTGTTACGAAGTTTTTCAATTTCTGAACCGCCTTTACCAATAACCATTCCTGGCTTACCAGTATGGATTGCAATATTGATGCGATTTGCTGCACGTTCAATATCTACGTGAGAAACTGACGCTTCTTTTAATTCATTATCAATAAATTTACGGATTTTTAAGTCTTCATGTAAAAGTGAAGCAAAGTCTTTTTCAGCATACCATTTTGCTTCCCAATCACGGATAACACCGACACGAAGTCCGATTGGATTAATTTTTTGACCCACAGTATTCCCTCCTTAGAAAGTTATTAAGCTTCTTTAGCTTCTTCTTTACCGTCACTTACGACGATTGTAATGTGGCTTGTACGTTTATTAATTGCACTTGCACGTCCTTGTGCACGTGGGCGGAAACGTTTTAAAGTTGGTCCTTCATTAGCATATGCTTCTTTTACAACTAATTCATCTGTATTCATATCATAGTTGTGCTCAGCATTTGCTAAAGCGGACATTAATACTTTTTCAATTACTGGTGATGAAGCTTTATTAGTTAATTTTAAAATAGCAATAGCTTCTCCAGCATTTTTACCTCTGATTAAATCAAGAACAAGTCTTACTTTACGAGGTGCGATTCTTATTGTTCTAGCAACCGCTTTTGCTTCCATCAGGATTTCCTCCTCTACTTATTAAAATTATCTTCTTGTTTTCTTGTCGTCTGCTGCATGTCCTTTAAAAGTACGTGTAGGAGCAAATTCACCTAATTTGTGACCTACCATATCTTCAGTGACATATACAGGTACATGTTTACGTCCATCGTATACTGCAAAAGTATGACCAATGAAATTTGGGAAAATTGTAGAACGACGAGACCATGTTTTAATCACTTGTTTCTTTTCACTTCCGTCTTGAGCTTCTACTTTTTTCATTAAGTGATCATCGACGAAAGGTCCTTTTTTAATACTACGAGCCATTTGGGCGCCTCCCTTCTTATTGTGTGCGTGCAGCTTTACGCCGCACACCCAAATAAGTTTTTAATATTATTTTTTCTTACGTCCACGAACGATAAGTTTGTCAGAAGATTTTTTACCACGACGAGTTTTCTTACCAAGCGTAGGTTTACCCCATGGTGACATTGGAGATGGTCTACCGATTGGAGCACGACCTTCACCACCACCGTGTGGGTGATCATTAGGGTTCATTACAGAACCACGTACAGTTGGGCGAACGCCTTTCCATCTAGAACGTCCTGCTTTACCAACATTTACTAATTCATGTTGTAAATTACCCACTTGACCAATTGTTGCACGACATGTAGATAAAATCATACGTACTTCACCAGATCTTAATCTGATTAATACATATTTACCTTCTTTACCTAATACTTGAGAGCTAGCACCAGCAGAACGAGCAAGTTGTCCACCTTTACCAGGTTTTAGCTCGATGTTATGAATTACTGTCCCAACTGGAATATTTTGTAATGGTAAGGCATTACCAACTTTGATATCTGCCTCAGCACCACTTTCGACAGTTTGACCTACTTGTAATCCTTTCGGTGCGATGATATATCGTTTTTCACCATCAGCATAAACTAATAATGCAATGTTTGCTGAACGGTTTGGATCATATTGAATTGAATCAACTTTAGCAGTGATTCCATCTTTGTTACGTTTAAAATCGATAACACGGTATTGACGTTTGTGCCCACCACCATGATGGCGAACAGTCAATTTACCTTGGTTATTGCGTCCCGCTCTTTTCGGTAGCGGTTGTAATAATGACTTTTCAGGTGTTGTTTTTGTGATTTCAGCGAAATCTAAAGTAGTCATATTACGACGACCATTCGTAATTGGCTTATATTTTTTAAGAGCCATTGTCGCTTACCTCCTTATTGGTAATTTTTTAGTTAAATAAATCGATTGAACCCTCTTTTAGTTTAACAATCGCTTTTCTTCTTTTGTTTGTATAGCCTTGGTAACGGCCCATACGTTTTTTCTTAGGTTTATAGTTGATAATATTTACACTGTCAACTTTAACGTCGAAGATTTCTTCAACAGCAATTTTAACTTGTGTTTTATTTGCACGAATATCAACATCGAAAGTGTATTTATCTTCTGCCATAGCTTCAGAAGATTTTTCAGTGATTACGGGGCGCTTAAGAACATCTCTTGCTTCCATTATGCGAGCACCTCCTCAACTTTTTTCGCAGCTGCTTCTGTAATGATTACACTGTCAGCGCTTGTTAGATCAAGTACATTTAATCCTTGAGCAGTTGTAACTTGAACACCAGGGATGTTACGTGCTGATAATTCAACATTTACATCTTCGTTTTCTGTTACAACTAATACTTTCTTAGGTTGTTCAAGTGTAGTTAATACATTTTTGAATTCTTTTGTTTTTGGTGCTTCAAAACCAAAAGTATCTACAATTGTAAAGCTGTTTTCTTGAACTTTAAAAGATAATGCAGAACGTAATGCTAAACGACGCATTTTCTTTGGCATTTTATATGCATAGCTTCTTGGTGTTGGTCCGAATACTACACCACCACCACGCCATTGTGGCGCACGGATTGTACCTTGACGTGCACGACCTGTACCTTTTTGTCTCCATGGTTTACGTCCACCACCACGTACTGCTGAACGATTCTTAACAGCGTGAGTACCTTGGCGTAATGACGCACGTTGTAAGTTGATAGCTTCAAATAGAACGCTATTATTAGGTTCGATAGCAAATACTGCATCGTTTAATTCAACTGAACCTGATTTTGATCCGTCTACTTTTAAAACATCATAATTAGCCATTATGCAATTTCCTCCTTTCGCTTCTTAATTATTTATTACCTTTTTTAATTGAAGTTGTGATCTCTACTAAACCTTTTTTAGGTCCAGGTACATTACCTTTTACTAAAATCACACTATTTTCAGTGTCAATTTGAACGACTTCTAAGTTTTGAACAGTAACAGTGTTTCCACCCATGCGTCCTGGCATTTTTTGTCCTTTAAACACTTTTGAAGCGTCTGACGCCATACCTACTGAACCTGGTGCTCTATGGAAATGAGAACCGTGAGCCATTGGTCCACGACCTTGTCCATGACGTTTAATAGCACCTTGGAAACCTTTACCTTTTGAAACGCCTGTAACATCAATGATGTCACCAGTTTCGAATGTATCAACTGAGACTTCTTGACCTACTTCGTATTCGTCAACGTTAACGTTACGGAATTCACGAATGAAGCGCTTAGGTGCTGTGTCAGCTTTTTTAGCATGACCTTCAGCTGGTTTATTAGCATATTTATTAGATTTAGAACCTTTCTTATATGCTTGTTTATCTTCAAAACCTACTTGGATAGCATTATAACCATCAACTTCTTCAGTTTTCTTTTGTAATACAACGTTTTGACTAGCTTCTACAACTGTTACAGGGATTAATTCACCATTTTCACCGAAAACTTGTGTCATCCCAATTTTTCTTCCTAAGATTCCTTTGGTCATCGAAAGTCCACCTCCTATATTGTTCTATTATAATTTAATTTCGATGTCTACACCTGATGGTAAGTTTAAGCCCATTAGAGCATCTACCGTTTTAGGTGTTGGGTTAACAATGTCGATTAAACGTTTATGAGTACGTTGTTCGAATTGTTCACGAGAATCTTTGTACTTATGCACAGCACGAATAATTGTATAAACTGATTTTTCTGTTGGTAACGGAATCGGTCCAGAAACATCTGCACCAGAACGTTTTGCAGTTTCAACAATTTTTTCTGCTGATTGATCAATCACACGATGATCATAAGCTTTTAATCTGATTCTGATTTTTTGTTTTGCCATAATTTTCCCTCCTTATTCGTCTACATTTAAGTGATAGACTTCTCCACGAAAACTATCTCACACAACGCCATGGCAAAGCGGCCGGGTGTGTCAGTAACCTTTCGCTTCATCGCTTTTCATAAAGTCCAACATTAGATATAATACATGAAAAACATTGATAATTCAAGGTTTTTCAGTAATCTTATATATAACTGTCTAACACATACTTGATAATTGTACTTTAAATGATGATGTTGTTCAACCATTTTAGAGAATTTTTTTTACTTTTTATTTTCTTTCACTAATCATTCTAAATCAAATCAATATTATTATTCTCAATTATTATATATAATAGTAGTTGAATGGGAGTGATAATATGAAAAATGGAGTGAAAATGTCTTTGGCAATCATAGGAGTCTTTCTTATTGTTTGTGAATTTTTCTATGGTATTCCATTTCTAGGAGGCAGTGTAATTCTAAGTTTTGGATGGCAACCATTGTTGTTTAACGCTCTTCTATATCTTGTACTCATCATTATTTTACTAGTGGATTCACAGAACTCAATTAAACCTATGTTTGTCATTCCATTCTTAGGCTTAATAGGGTCTTTCATAGCGTTCTTACCAGTGATAGGTATGGTAATTCATTGGATTTTATTCTTCTTAATGATTTTCTTTGTATTTATTGTCTTGGTTGCACCCACTTATATCCCTAATAAAAATGCGAGGGTCGTTTATACTCAATATAAAGAACGGATTAAAGAAGATAATGATTAAAATTCATACTAATATACAAAAAGGGAGTGGGACAGAAATAATATTTTCTCAAAATTTATTTCGTTGTATTACCCCGGCAAGGATGACTAGGTTTGAAAAAAGCTTGATTCAAGCGCATTTTCAAATCAGTCAGCTTCTGACAAAATGATAAAATAGGCTGAGACATTTTATTTTGTCCCAGCCTATTTCCTATATGACCAGGTAATAATATTGCTTTATAATTATGAAGCAAAAATGGTAAAATAATAACGTTAGATTAGTCTACATTGTTTGTACAGTGAGATTAAGATATAAAAAACGATGATTAAGGAGTTATTTCGAATGATTAATCTTGAAAATAAAACCTTCGTAATTATGGGTATTGCTAATAAACGTAGTATCGGATTTGGCGTTGCAAAGGTATTAGATCAATTAGGGGCTAAACTTGTTTTCACTTATCGTAAAGACCGTAGCCGCAAAGAATTAGAAAAATTATTAGAACAATTAAACCAAGAAGAGCCAAAATTATATCAAATCGATGTTCAAAAAGATGAAGATGTAGTAAATGGTTTTGCTAAAATTGGCGAAGAAGTAGGCAATATTGATGGCGTATATCACTCTATCGCATTTGCAAATATTGAAGACTTACGTGGACGTTTCTCTGAAACATCACGTGAAGGTTTCTTACTTGCGCAAGATATCAGTTCATATTCATTAACAATTGTTGCGCACGAAGCGAAGAAAATAATGCCAAACGGTGGTAGTATTGTTGCAACAACATACCTTGGTGGTGAATTTGCCGTTCAAAACTATAATGTGATGGGTGTAGCTAAAGCAAGTTTAGAAGCTAATGTTAAATATTTAGCTTATGATTTAGGCCCGGACAACATTCGAGTAAATGCTATTTCTGCTGGTCCAAATCGTACGTTAAGTGCTAAAGGTGTTGGTGGTTTCAACACAATCCTTAAAGAAATTGAAGAACGTGCACCATTAAGACGAAATGTGGATCAAGAAGAAGTAGGTAAAACAGCTGCTTACTTATTGAGTGATTTCTCAAGTGGCGTAACTGGTGAGAATATCCATGTAGATAGTGGTTTCCACGCAATAAAATAATAAATTAAATCAATTGAGTCTGGGACATAAACCCTAGAGAAATAGCCAGTAAATGAGTTTTAACAAATTCATTTACTGGCTTCTTTATTTACAATACTCCGTATTGTTGGCTCGCTTTCTTAGGGGACAGCTTCAGCCTGTAGTCTTCAGCTTGTCCTGTTCCCTCAAGAGTCTCGCCAAAATACTTTGTATTTATATGTAATTTTACATTGTAATACTTTAAAAAAATAAAGCACTTTCGTATAATTTAATAAACATCACTAAAC
>NZ_KV811739.1:42191-42734 GCF_001813195.1 Staphylococcus sp. HMSC065D05 | reverse complement strand
CAAATGATATTTCACGACATGTAAATGATATTGTTGAAACAATTCCTGACAATGAATTCGACGAATTCAGACATCACCGTGGTGCAACTTCGTACCATCCTAAAATGATGTTAAAAGTGATTCTATATGCCTACACACAATCTGTATTCTCAGGTCGTAAAATAGAAAAAATGCTTAATGATAGCATCCGAATGATGTGGCTATCACAAAATCAAAAACCTTCTTATAAAACAATTAATCGATTTAGAGTAAATCCAAAAGTAGATGCTTTATTAGAATCTTTATTTATTCAATTTTACAGTCAGTGTGTAAAACAAAATCTTATAGATGATAAAGCTATTTTTATTGATGGTACAAAAATTGAAGCAAATGCCAATCGATATACATTTGTATGGAAAAAGAGTATTCAAAACCATGAATCAAAGATGAATGAGGATTCTAAAGCCCTCTACCATGAATTGGTAACCAATAAAATCATACCGGAAATTAAAAAAGATCATGATAATGAATTAACAAAAGAAGAAATAGATTTGATTGGTAGTC
>NZ_KV811739.1:41726-42091 GCF_001813195.1 Staphylococcus sp. HMSC065D05 | reverse complement strand
AATCTATTTTAAAGGATAGAAATAGTTATTCTAAGACAGATCATGATGCGACATTTATGAGAATGAAAGAAGATCACATGAAAAATGGACAACTTAAGCCAGGGTATAATTTACAAATAGCGACAAATTCCCAATTTGTTTTATCTTATAATGTGTATCAAAATCCAACGGATACTAGAACGATGATTCCATTTTTAAATTCAATTCAAGAGACCTACGGTCATTTACCTGAATATATTGTAGCTGATGCAGGTTATGGTAGTGAATCAAATTATAAGGCAATTATAGATGACTTTAATCGAACGCCACTCATAACATATGGAATGTTTATAAAAGATAAAACTAAAAAATATAAAAGTGACATC
>NZ_KV811739.1:41102-41626 GCF_001813195.1 Staphylococcus sp. HMSC065D05 | reverse complement strand
AAGATAAAACTAAAAAATATAAAAGTGACATCTTTAATACTCAAAATTGGAACTATGACGAAATTAATGACGAATTCATTTGTCCGAATAATAAACGGCTAGGTTTTAAAAGATATGCCTATCGTCATGATAAGTATGGTTATAAGCGAGACTTCAATTAATATGAATGTGATGATTGTTCAGAATGTCCTCTGAAAAATCAATGTATGAACTTCAATTCAAAAACAAACAAAAAAATAATGAAGAATTATAACTGGGAATATTTTAAATCCCAAATTAACAAAAAGCTTTCAGAACCAGAAACAAAAAATATCTACAGTCAAAGAAAAATTGATGTGGAACCTGTTTTTGGATTTATGAAGGCTATTTTGGGTTTCACTCGGATGTCTGTCCGAGGACTCAATAAAGTCAAAAGAGAACTTGGTTTTGTATTAATGGCACTTAATATAAGAAAAGTAGTAGCTCAACGAGCTGAAAATAATCAAAAAATTTATAAAAAAGACAATTTCTATATTATTTCAATA
>NZ_KV811739.1:0-41002 GCF_001813195.1 Staphylococcus sp. HMSC065D05 | reverse complement strand
TTCTATATTATTTCAATAGAAATTGTCTTTTTTTCACTTATCCAAGAACTTTATGTCCCGGACTCTTTTTATTATTTATGAACGAATATAAAATATAATATGAACAAAGCCATTAAAAAGTACATAATAGGATGAACTTCTTTATACTTTTTAGTAATAATCATTGTTATTGGATAAAAAATAAATCCACATGCAATACCAGTGGCAATAGAATAAGACAATGGCATCATAATGATTGTAATAAAAGCTGGTACCGCAACTTCAAATTGCTTCCAATTTATATCAGCAAAATTAGCCGCCATCAGCACACCTACTACGACTAAAGCAGGTGTAGTTACTGCACTTGTTACAACTTCAATTAACGGACTGAAGAATAATGCTAATAAAAAACAAACACCCGTAACTATACTTGCAAATCCTGTTCTAGCACCTACAGCTACACCAGAAGTAGACTCAATATATGATGTTGTGGTAGTTGTACCAAACACAGACCCTACAATAGTCGCTAAAGAGTCAGAGAATAACGCTCTTCCAGCTCTAGGTAATTTGTTATCTTTCATCAATCCTGCTTGCGTGGCAACAGCTACTAACGTACCAGCTGTATCAAAGAAATCAATGAATAAGAACGTTAAAATAACAATTAGGAATTGAATTGTAAACAGTTGACCAGGATCTTTAAATGATTCAAATGCCGCACCAAAGGTTGGCTTGATACTTGGCACTTCTCCAATTATTCCTGATGGTGGATGGATTTGACCAGTTAGCATACCCGCTACGGCAGTTACAATCATACCTACAAAAATTGAACCAGGAACCTTCATAGCATATAAAATGACCGTAACAATAATTCCGAAAATAGCTAAAAGTACTGGTGCCTCAGTCAAATGTCCTAGTTTTACTAAAGTTGAATCACTTTTAATTATTATCCCTGAACTTTGTAACCCCACAAATGTGATAAATAAACCAATCCCTGCCGAAACAGCTAGCTTCATTTGATGAGGGATAGCATTGATAATAACTTCTCTTAAACCAGTAACAGTAAGTAATGCAAAGAATATACCAGAAAATAGAACACCTGTTAATCCCACTTGCCAAGGAATTCCCATAGTTAATACTACTGTAAAAGCAAAAAATGCATTCAACCCCATACCAGGTGCTAAAGCTATTGGATATTTAGCAATTAATCCCATAAATAATGATCCAACAAACGCTGCTAAAGCTGTCGCTACAAAGATTGCTCCTTGGTCCATCTTCATATCACTTGTTGCACCTTTTACACCAGCTAAACTTAAAATTTGCGGGTTTACAGCTAGAATATATGCCATTGATAGGAAGGTCGTAATTCCACCTAAAATTTCATTTTTATAACTTGTCCCATGCTTATCAAACTGGAAGTACTTTTTCACAATGAATGCTCCTTTATTTGAAATACTTTAATAGTTTAATATCAAATTTCTTAAAAAACAATACCAAAAACGAACTTTTTAGTCTGAAGTCACAAAGAAGTTCGATATTTATCTACAATTTGAGATTTTTCAGAGCATCTTTAAATGGATTATTATCGATTTCCTCTTTTTTATTTATATATTTTTTCATTTCCTTACGTGACACTTTACCATTCGTTTTATCTCTCATTCTTTTGTCCATTTGTGATTGAGTTTCTGTATGGCCACATACACATCTATAAACAGCTTCTTTTCCTTTACCGAATAAGGTCATTTTTTTCTTACAATTAGGGCAACGTGCATTGGTCTTTCGTTGAATATTTTTCTTAGTTTTACATTTTGGATCTTGACATACAAGCATCTGTCCATTTTTAGTTTTGACTTTAATCATAAACTTACCACATGTTGGACACTCAGTTGTTGTTAAATTATCATGTTTATATTTTTGCTCACTGCTTTTAATTTTATTTACCACTTTAAATGTAAAGTTTTTCATTTCTTGTATGAATTTCTGAGAATTATATTTCCCCTTTTCGATAAGCATTAATTTTTCTTCCCATTGGGCTGTTAGTATAGGTGAGGTTAATTCACTTGGAGACAATTCTAAAATTTGTTTTCCTTTTGATGTAACTTTAATTTTGCCATCTCGCGACTCTAAAGCATTCATGTTAAATAACTTTTCTATAATATCAGCCCTAGTTGCTACAGTTCCAATCCCCCCCGTATGTTTAAGTGTTTTTGCATACTTTTTATCATTCAAATCAATGTGATTTTGTGGATTCTCCATGGCTTTAAGTAATGAACCTTCATTAAAATATTCCGGTGCCTTTGTTTCATGTTCATGAATATCAATACGATGTACATTAAATAACTGACCTTCTTTAAAAGAATGCGTTAAAGTATTCGAAGAGGGGTTATCTTTTAAAGCTTTATATCCTAATTGTTTAGGTATTTTCTCTTTTAAAACAAAATGGTAACCTTTCAGTTGTGCATGGATTGTTAAAACTTCATATAAATAAGGATTCATTAAATTTTCTAAAAATCTTTCTGCTATTAGCATATAAATTTTAAACTCTCGTTGACTCAATTGTTCAATTGAAGGTCTAACTTCCGTAGGAATAATCGCATGATGATCTGAAACTTTTTGATTATTAAAAATATGCATTTTAGAAGAAAAGGTCTCAGATATTAAATCTCGAACATGAGATTTATAATCTGTAGCTAGAATTGCTCTTAACCGTTCTTGAATTGTATCGACCATATCATGTGTTAAATAATTAGAATCTGTACGGGGATAGGTTACTAACTTATGTCTCTCATATAAATGTTGTAATGTATTTAGTGTCTCCTTTGGCCCCATCTTGTAACGTTTATATGCCTCTTGTTGTAAATCTGTTAAATTAAATAAAGGTTGCGCGTAAGATTTCTTATTTTTTCCTTTAACTTCTAATATTTTTCCTTCTTGATGTTTAATTTCATGTTCAATCAATTCTAATTCTTTTTTATCTTTATATCGCTTTTGTTGGTTAAGATTTAAATCGTAACCATCAACATTAATGGATAACGTGTAATATTTTTCAGATTTAAAATAGTTAATCTCATCTTGTCTTGATTTAACTAACTGTATTGTTGGAGTTTGTACGCGACCTAATGATAATTGCGCATCATATTTTGTCGTTAGTGCACGTGTTGCATTAATCCCTACTATCCAATCTGCTTCACTTCGTGCAAGTGCTGCTTTATATAAATTTTGATACGCGTTGCCATTTTTCAACTGCTTAAATCCTTCTTGTATGGCTTTTTTTGTAACTGAACTAATCCACAAACGCTTGATTGGTTTTTTATTACCTACTTTATCTAAAATAAGACGAGCTACAAGTTCACCTTCTCGTCCAGCATCTGTTGCTATAATAATTTCTTTAACATTTTTATCTAAAATTAAAGATTTTACAACTTTAAATTGTCTATTTGTTTTACTAATCACTACTGTTTTCATTTTCTTAGGAATGATAGGTAAATCTTCTAAATTCCATTCTTTATATGAAGGGTTATATTGTTCAGGCGTTGCATTTGTCACAAGATGCCCCAATGCCCAAGTCACAATATACTGTTTCCCTTCTATATAACCATTACTTTTTTGTTGAAGATTCAAAGCATTAGCGATATCTCTTCCAACCGATGGTTTTTCAGCTAAGATTAAAGATTTCATTTTAATTTTCCTTTCACATTTATAAAGTACATCATGTTATAGAATTACATACATTGTAACATGTATCTTTTTGTAAATTAGTATATATAAAATTAATTAAGATAGTTATATATATGTACATATCTTGTTCAATCATATTATTCAAAAACTCATTATCTGTTATTATGAATATTTTCCTTACTAAAAATTTCAGCACTTTCAAGGTGTTGTTTTTTACTTCTTTTTTTAATTACTATAGAATGACTTCGAGTGTAATTGGGACACTTAATTTTGTTCTTAGGAGAGTGAGTAATAAGTGCAAATTGTAGATTTTTTGATAGCACTTTTACCAGCCCTGTTTTGGGGTAGTGTAGTCATTATAAATGTTTTTGTAGGTGGTGGACCATATAATCAGATTCGAGGTACAACTTTAGGGACACTTTTTATCGGATTTTCTCTACTAGGTACTGGACACGCAGCGTTTGATAATCTAACAGTAATTATTGTCGGTTTAGTATCAGGAGCTCTATGGGCTTTTGGTCAAGGAAATCAATTAAAATCAGTGCATTTAATAGGTGTATCTAAAACGATGCCTATTTCAACGGGTATGCAACTTGTCGGTACCACTCTATTTAGCGCTATTTTCTTAGGTGAATGGAGCACGATTGTTCAAGTAGTGCTGGGACTTATAGCAATGATTTTATTGGTTGTAGGTATTTCTTTAACATCACTTAAAGCCAAAAGTGAAGGCAAATCCGATAACCCGGAATTTAAAAAAGCAATGGGAATATTACTTCTATCAACAATCGGTTACGTAGGTTATGTAGTTCTTGGAGATATTTTTGGAGTAAGCGGTACAGATGCTCTCTTCTTCCAATCAATTGGTATGGCAATTGGAGGATTAGTTCTTTCAATGAACCATAATACTTCAATTAAATCTACTGCTTTAAATCTTATACCAGGTGTTATCTGGGGTATCGGTAACTTATTTATGTTTTATTCACAACCTAAAGTTGGTGTTGCAACTAGTTTCTCATTATCACAACTCCTAGTTATTGTTTCAACTTTAGGGGGTATCTTTATTCTAGGGGAGAAAAAAGATCGTCGCCAAATGATTGGTATTTGGTCAGGTATTATTGTTATAGTTATAGCTTCAATCATTTTAGGCAACTTAAAATAGAATTTTAAACTTTAGGGAGGTAACATAATGTTTGAAGAATTAGAAAATAAAGTGGTTCTTGTTACCGGAGCTGCCACTGGAATTGGCAAATCTATTGCTGAAAACTTTGGTAAAGCTAAGGCCAAGGTTGTTATAAATTACCGTTCTGATCGACATCATGATGAAATTGAGGAAATTAAACAAACTGTTGCTAAATTTGGTGGTTCAAGGTGATGTTTCAATTGAAGAAGATATTAAACGAATGATCGAAACAACAATTAATCACTTTGGAACTTTAGACATTATAATTAATAATGCTGGATTCGAAAATTCAATCCCAACTCATGAAATGTCGATTGATGACTGGCAAAAAGTGATTGACATAAACTTAACTGGCGCCTTTGTAGGTTCAAGAGAAGCCATCAATCAATTTTTAAAGGAAAACAAAAAAGGTACTATTATTAACATTTCAAGTGTTCATGACACTATTCCATGGCCTAATTATGTACACTATGCCGCAAGTAAAGGTGGCTTAAAATTAATGATGGAAACAATGTCAATGGAATATGCTCAGTATGGTATTCGTATTAATAATATATCCCCAGGGGCAATTTTTACTGAACACACTGAAGAAAAATTTTCTGACCCAACGACGCGTGAAGAAACAATAAAAATGATACCCGCACGTAAAATTGGAAATGCTCAAGATATAGCTAATGCAGTACTATTCCTATCTTCAGATCTTGCAAGTTATATACACGGTACAACATTGTACGTTGATGGTGGCATGATGAACTATCCAGCATTTATGGGTGGTAAAGGCTAAGTTGCATTTTTTCAATTTTAACTAGAAATAAAGTGTCATCATTTGATAGTGAATAGTAGTCTTAAAAAGCATCAGTCATCGGCTGAATATAAGTTACAAACTATAATAAAAAAGCTATGAAGATATCTACAATGATATATTTCTTCATAGCTTTTTTTAGTTATATATAAATGAGCATATTAATTGTGCAATCAATTTTTATACAAATGCAGCTTGATAAATATACAAAATGATAATGCTAATAATAATGGTTAAATTAGTTACCATTCCAACAAATGGTAATGTCTTATATTTGAATTGAATCGAATATGGTATGATTGCTACTCCTACTGGTAATAACCACGTTATAAGCAAGGTTGTTTTAATCATATCATCAGATACAGGTAATAAAAAGTGAACTAGTGTTCCAGCTAACACACCTAACCCGTAATGTAAACAAAGATATTTTATTGTTACAGGGAGGTATTCTCTCTCAATACTAAAATTAAGCATTACACCTAATAATATCATGGATAAAGGCATATTCGCCTTTGATAATACACTAAAGAAATCAATAGCTGGTTGCCATATATGAATATGAGACATATTCAATCCAAACATAATCATATAGGTTACTAATGGGACTGATTGAACTAATTTTTTCCCTAAAAATTTGAAGTTAAATTGGTCACTACCTTCGCTATAATAACTTCCTACAAAATAAGTAATACCAAACATGATAATGGCCCCACCAATATCAACCATTCCGAAATATATCATACCTTTAGATGGCCATATCGCCTCAACCAACGGATATGCAAATAAACCAATATTCATGGATCCAGTCATCATACCAACAGAACCACGCATATGGTTATCATATTTTCTAAAGAACCAAATTACAATAATTTTAGCTACTATACCGTAAATAATCATCATTATAGGCAATATTGAAAAAGATACATCTAATTTCGCACTATTTAAGTTAACTATAACGAGTGAAGGTAATGTAACATTTAACACTAAAGTTGAAAGTACTTGACTATCAGTTGCTTTCAAGTAATTCATACGTTTAAGAAAATAACCAAGTGCTATTAATAATATAATTATGACAAATTGTTCAGTCACATTGATTCCTTCTTTCTAGTTTATACAAATGAGTACTTTGATATCGTGTCCCTCTTATTTAGAAGTATCGTATTTCGTGATATAATCTTTATTAAATGTAAAAATTACTATTATTAACCCTTTGAAGAGGAGAATGATACGATGGACTTGAATTCAAAGTTATCAGAACTTAAATATGATTATACACGATTACAAAACGATTTAGAAAAACGTGAGTCGCTTCATCAAGATATTGACCCTCTACTTAAACAACTTGAAAATATTGAACAAGAAATCGCCTATGTACGTTCAAAATTAAATCAACAATCCTAAAATTTAGCACGTTGATTGTTTAACCCATAAGTATAAATTTAAACTACAAAATTTATTAAAATTTTTTTGCCAATTTTAGATGACATTAGAATCTAAAAATCAATGTTTTAAACATTGTTACCATATTGACAATCAATAAGCGATTTAACAAACACGTATTTCTAGAATTTTTAAATTTTGGTTTACAAAGCAACGTATGAAGCTACGACAACCAATTAATACGACTCATCTCTACTCGCATTCTAGTCATATGATTTTTATCGTGCTAATATATTATTCGTAATAGAAAGGGTGGCTTTTTATGAAACTTTATCTTATTTTATTGCCTGTTTTATACTTAATTGTTTCGTACATTAGTATTTTTAAAATGCATTCTGTCATAACTCGAATCTTGAGAATTGTTATGGGCATATTGTTACTATTTGTAGTTGCTTTGACGACGTTACAGTTCCCTAAAGAAAATTGGTGGGTATTTGTCGTTTTATTACTTTTAGTTGGTAATGTTGAAGTGACTGGTTTTAAAGAATTAAAAGATGATAAAAAAGGTGTTAGCATCTTAAATATCTTATCACTTTTATTATTTGTTATATTTATTATTTTAATTTTTATATTATATTAAATAATAAAAAAGACTTAGGTAAGTATAATCATCTTACCTAAGTCTTTTTTTACATATTAAACTTTTTAGTAAGTTTATTTTTCAAAGTGAATAAAATTTCGTACATAACCGGTACTACAAAGAGTGTGAGTAGCGTTGAAGAAATTAATCCACCTATTACTGTTGCAGCCATACCTTTGGAAATTAATATTGAACTGTCTTGACCAAATAACAACGGCACTAGTGCACCTATTGTTGCAATTGCTGTCATTAATATAGGTCTTATCCGTGTACCACCCGCTTCTATCAATGCCGATTTCATCTGCATACCTTGTTTTTCATTGTTAATAACACGATCGATTAATACTATAGCATTCGTAACAACGATACCAATTAACATAAGCATACCTATTAAACTTGGAACTGAAATGGTTTCTCCAGTAATGATGAGTGCCAGTACTACACCGATAACCGTAAATGGTAATGAGAATAAGATTGTAAATGGTGCCAGACCACCTCTAAATGTAATAACTAAAATTAAATAAACTATGATAATTGCTGCTATCATCGCCATTGCAAGCTGAGAAATAGCCTTATCAATGTCATCAGTAGCACCGCCGACATTAATTTTAATATGACTAGGTTTCTCAAGATCTTTCACTTTAGCCATGACTTGTTGAGATTTACCACCCACATCTTTATCAGTCACTTTACCTGTAACAGTCGTAGCATAATCGCCATCTTCTTGTGTCAGTTTACTTGGTGTGTATGATTTTTTGAGAGATGCTATTTCACTAAGTTTAATCGTACCGCCCGTAGGCTTATTTAGTTTAATGTTTTTAATTTTTTGAGAAGACCAATCTGTTTGCTTATTTTGTTTGACCTTTACATCGATAGATTTACCCTTTTCATTAACTGTAGAAATTGTTTTCTCAGGCAAGTTTTCATTAAGATTCATCGCAAGTTGTGCAGCAGAAATACCATTATCTGCAGCTTTATTTTGGTCAACTTTTATTTCATATTGGTCATACGTCTGTGATAAATCAGATTTAACATTCGTTATGCCTTTAATATCAGTCATCATTTTCTCTACACGGTTGACTGTATCTTTCATTGCACTTGTATTAGGTCCTTTGACAGTTACTTCAACAGAATTATTACCTGCTCCTGTTCCTAAATCTTGATTTTTCCATTCTCCAGGTTGTTTAAATGTCTCGATATGTTTAAGTACTTTATCAGGCTCTTCGTCAAAATTAGGCGTGTCAGATTGATATTTAATCATAATTGCCATGCTGTTAGTACTACCGGTAGGATCTTGTGGTGTAGGACCACCTATAGAATATTGAACAGTTTCTACTTTATCTTTTTTATCTAAATAATTTTGTACTTTTTCAGCATGTTGTGTTATAGATTTCTGTGTTTCTCCAGGTTTTGGAGTATATGTTAGAGCTAAAAATTTATTATCTCCTGTTGAAATATAACTCGTTCCTAGATTTCTTGCGCCTATGACCACACTTCCAACTAAAATAAAAATACTAACTATAAGCACAATCCATTTATGATTAAGTGACCAATTCAAAGCGCTTCGATAGGCTCTCCCAACTACTCCTAGACCTCCCTTTTGTTCCCTATTTTTAACGCCATTTTTAAAAAATGTTGCACCTAAAGAAGGCACTAGGGTAATCGAAACAAGTAGTGAAGCTAATAAACTAAAAGTAATAGCTAGCGCAAATGGTCTAAACATTTCCCCTACTGAACCTGACACAAACACTAGTGGTAAAAACACTACAATAGTAACAAGGGTCGATGACATAATAGGTTTAAATACTTCTCTAGTAGCGCTTATAATTAAATTTTCCCCTTTGAGCTTCTCATTCGGATCAGATAATCTTCTAAATATATTCTCAACGACAACTATAGAATCATCTATAACTCGCCCGATTGCAACCGTTAATGCACCTAAAGTAAGAATATTTAATGATACGTTGCTTAATTTTAATGCTATGAGCGCAATTAATATTGACATTGGTATAGATACAATTGAAATAGCTGTAGTTCTTATATTTCTTAAAAACAGAAGAATAACAATAATAGCAACGATCGTACCGAGAGCGGCCTTTTCAACCATAGTATAAAGAGAATCTTCAATAGGTTTAGCAGTATCCATAGTTTTAATAGATTTCATTCCACTCTCATTACGTACAAATTCATCTACTTTTTTCTGAACTTCTCTCGCAACTTGCACAGTATTAGCATCTTGTGATTTCATAATTTGTAAGTTAACAGCATCTTTTCCATTTGTCTTGGATATAGAAGTACGTTCATCACCGACACTAATATCTGCTAAATCTTTAAGTGGTACAGATGGCATTTGGCCTTTTTGTGCCATATGAGTTGAACTATTAGACGTGCGGTTATTATCAGTTGGCATTAGACTATCATTGTCGGAATCGCTATCATTTTGTCCAGCTTGTCCAGAAATAGATAAAGGGATTTTAAGATTTTTAAAAGCGTCTACAGATTTAAATTGACCATCAACAATAATAGATTTATTACTCTTATTAAATTGGAAAAGTCCTAATGGCGTTTCACGTGTAGCCGTTTTTATATAGTTCTCAACATCATTTGCAGTTAAACCTTTTTCATCTAAATTTTTTTGTTTAAACTTTAACGATACTTCACGATTAGTTTGACCGTTTAATTGTGCATTTTGCACACCATCAATGGTTTGCAATTTTGGTACGAGCTGTTGATTTAACTTATTAGTAACGTCTTTTAACTTTTGATTATTACTTGAAAAAGAATATGCCACAATTGGAAAAGCATCCATAGAGTTCCTTGTTAATTCAGGTTCACCAACGCCGTCTTTAAACTTAATTTTATCGATTTCTTTTTTTAATTGTTCTTCAGCTTTATCCATATCTGTACCATTATCATATTCTACAGTTACTATAGAAGCATTTGGTATAGATTCGGTCTTCACACTATTTACGTAGGCCAACGAACGTACTTGATTATCAATCTTGCTACTTATTTCATCTTGTGTTGACTGGGGTGTTGCTCCAGACATTGTAGTTTGAACTGAAATAACTGGATTTTCAACATCTGGTAATAATTCAAGTTTTAATTTGGCGCTTGAATAAACACCACCTAATATAATTAAAACTACCATCAAAAAAATAGCGAATTTATTACCTAACGAAAATTGTAATAATTTTTTAATCATGCAATTTTTCCTTTCTTATAAAAAAATCTGAACGCTCACAATTTATCATAGAAGCGTTCAGATCTGAATGTAGTAGTTATTTACCTTTAAGTTTACGTGATATTTTAATTTTGGCTTTCGTTAAACGAGGTTTCACTTTCTCAACTAAATGATATAACGGTTGATTTAATACATAATCAAATTCTCCAATTTTTTCACTTAAATATGTACCCCAAACTCGTTTAAATGCCCACAGCCCATAATGTTCTGAATCTTTATCAGGATCATTATCTGTACCACCAAAGTCATAGGTTGTTGCACCATGCTCTCGTGCATATTTCATCATTTCAAATTGCATGTGATGGTTTGGTAAGAAATCACGATAGTCATTCGATGAAGCACCATAGAGATAGTACGATTTGTTTCCTGCAAACATTAAGAGCGCACCTGACAAGTAAATACCTTCTGGCTCGCTTTTTTCAAGTTCTGTTAAATCAGATTTTAATTCATTTGTTTTTTTAATTTTATTTTCAATATCATTAAGTTTATTGAGTGTCTTTTTATCTTGCTTTTTTGATTGTAATTTCTCTTTCTCAGCTAATTGTGCTTCAAGGTCTTGATTAACCATATCTAATACTGGCTTGGGCTC
The DNA here is from genome assembly GCF_001813195.1 of Staphylococcus sp. HMSC065D05. Taxonomy (NCBI): domain Bacteria; kingdom Bacillati; phylum Bacillota; class Bacilli; order Caryophanales; family Staphylococcaceae; genus Staphylococcus; species Staphylococcus sp. HMSC065D05. Next base: position 29,513 of record NZ_KV811739.1, on the reverse strand, counting down.
TAATTTAACAAGGAAGAGTTCTGCATCACCGTCTTCATGAAGTGCATCATATATATTTTCAAAATAACTAATATCTCTAGTTAAAAAACCATCTCTCTCTCCAGTTATCTTCATTAAATTAGCAAAGACTTTAAGCCCCTCGCGATTTGATCGTTCTACTTTAGTTCCACGCTTAAGCGCAAGTCTTACTTTTGAACGATTTCGACGTTCGAAACTTTGAACTAATTCATCATCTGTTTTATCGATAGGCGTAATCATAGTCATTCTTGGTTGAATATAGTCTTTAGATAATCCTTCTTTAAAACCTTTATGTTTAAACCCAAGCTCACGTAAATTTTTAAGTGCTTCTGCACCTTTATCAACTTCGACATCGGGATCTATTTTGATAGCATACGACTTTTCATCTCTTGCTACTTCTTTAGCATAGCTAAGTAGAGCTTCTAACACTTCTTTATTATTATAATCAGCTACAAATCCCCTAGATACATAGCATAAAGTGTATGGGAGTTTAGGTATTTTTTTGAATAGTAGCTGGCCAACACCTTTAATTTGACCATTTTCACCGACAGCAATTCTTCTCGAATACCATCCTGTTAATTTTTTCGTATCTGCCCACTTAGATAATTGTAATAAATCACCATTGGGATGAGATTTCACAAATGCGTCATGTTGTTGATTAGTGATGTTCATCTTTTCCATGGTTTAAAATATCTCCTTTATTTTACAGTAATTTTAATTATACATCTTAATAAGAACGATGTCGACGATGTCACTTTCAAACCGTTTTAGTTCTTTCAATACTATTACCCTTGATATAATGGTTACTAACAACTAGTATAGAGGTTTTTATATGAGAAAGTTTATTTTGTTATTATTTATTATCCTAAATCTCGTAGCAATCATTATTACAATCAATCACCCACTAACAATTTCATATTTTAGTCTTCGTGTCATCTTCGTAGCATTTATATTTATTATATCCATATTTTTTATTTTTTTACGTACTACAAACTATGAATTGATTCTAAGTATTTTATCTACCGTTTTCGCTTTCATACACATCGGTTTAATTATTCACAGTGCATATCTATATTTATACTAGTTGGATGGCTCAAAACGATATTTAGCACCACGTATAAATATTGAGTATGGAGCTGTGGCATGGATATCGGTCATTATTAATGTATGAAAACCGGAATCTTTGCCGTCTTCTATTTTATAAATAACTTTATCAGTTTCTAATTTGAGATCAGTAGATGTAGCTGTTTCATTTACTATTTTCATTTTATACCATTCTTTCCAAAGACTTACTGTTGTTTCACGTTGAGTACTAGTAATAATCACCTCTTTAATTTCAAATTCTGACAAGTTGAAATTATGTATTTGTGATAGGTTTTGCTTTCTGCTGTTATCCCATTCTATAAAGAAAGGTGGTTTGACTCTATAGTCAGGGTTAGCAATATATAGCAATCTCCAACGTAATTGATGCCCTTTCTTATTTTCTCTTTCCATGTCAATAGGACCAATTACATCAACGCCTCTATTTTCTAAAGTACTTTTAACTTGATCTATATCCTTTGTTCTAAAACAAATACCTTTAAAGCCTTGTTTAAAATGATCCTGCACTATTTTTGTAGCAAATGATACACGACCTTCTTCAGTTTTAGCTACATTGTTAAGTTTTGACTCATTTTCAACATCTAGCAATTCGATATAACTATTTTTAATCGGTGCTATTTGATTAAAGGTGCCCAAATGATGATGTCTTCCACCATTTTGCAATTCTAATATTTCTCCAGGAAACTTAAATGACTCTAATTGATGTAAATAGTGAATGATATGGTCTAATTTTAAGTTCAACTTTATCCCCTCCACATGTTATTGCTCATTTTAACAAAATTTAACTTTAATTACTTTAAATATTAAAAAGGAATCAAAGACCATTGCAAAATTCACATTTTAGTCATATAATTGTCTCTGTCTTTTAAATGGTTAGCTAGGCTAACTAATATAACAATGAGGTGTTAGATATTTTAACCAATGAATTTTTCAATAGTTTTATAGGTATATATAGACCCTATATTAAACTTACACAACCTATATTAGATCAGCATCAGATTCATACTGGCCAATGGCTTGTGCTAAGAGATATCGCCAATTATCAACCTACTACACTTGTAAAAATTTCTCATCGTCGTTCAATAGAAAAGCCTACAACACGAAAGTTGATTAAAGTATTGTTAGACAATGGTTGGGTTATGACAAAAACAGGAGTTGATAAGAGAGAGAAATTATTAAGTTTAACTGACAAAGGTCAAAGCCTCTTTGAAACTATTAATAAAAAGGTCACTGTCATTCAACAAGATATTATAAAAAAAACTGGATTAACTGATGAGCAAGTATTTGATATTACAAATGCGATGTCTCAAATTCATGAAGCAATGATAAAGGAGGAGGAGCAGTAATGAATCAGTCTACAATAACTAAAGACCCCATTTTTACGAAGAGTTTTAATATTAACTTTGCTATTAACTTTTTTGTTTATCTATGTATGTATTTATTAATTGTCGTTATCGCGAGCTATAGTAAATCAGAATACCATGCTTCTGATTCTGTTGCTGGACTCGTAGTCGGACTTTTTATAGTAGGATCATTAATAGGTCGATTTGTAACAGGTAAATACGTCAATCGATTTGGTCCAAAAAAAATTCTCATTTTTGGTTTAATATGTTTAGTAGTAACACAGCTACTTTATTTTATACCTGGTTCTGTTTGGTTCTTAATGATGGTGCGTTTACTGAACGGTTTAGCAACAGCGGTTGCCACAACTGCTACAGGAACAATAGCAGCATATATTACACCACCTACACGCAAAAGTGAAGGTATCAGTTTATTCTCATTAAGTTTGGTGTTGGGAACCGCTATTGGCCCATTTTTTGGTATGTTATTGATGAATTCCTTTTCTATCAATATTTTATTTACTATTTGTGTAATTTTAGGTGTCATAAGTGGTCTATTATCACTGTTAATTAAAATTAATTTCACAACAGTTAAAGAAAACACAATTACACATAAACGGTTCAATTTGGCTCATTTTGTAGCCAAAGAAGCCATTCCGGTAGCATTCGTCATGTTATTAATCGGTGTTACTTACGCTGCTATTTTAACTTATTTACAGGCTTTTGCTGTTGAAAGAGATCTAGTTACATCAGCAAGTTACTTTTTCATTTTTTACGCTATTGCGTCCCTCATAACAAGACCTATTGCTGGAAGATTAATGGATGATAAAAACGAAAATGTAGTTGTTTATCCAGCATTTATCTTCTTAGTATTATCTTTTGTTCTACTGATGCTTAGTTTTAACGGATGGGTATTACTTATTGCAGGTATCGCATTAGGAATTGGTTATGGTAACTTGTCATCTTCTATGCAAGCTATCGCAATAAAAGTATCTCCATCAAATAAATATGGCTTAGCTACATCAACTTACTTTATTGGTTTAGATATAGGAATTGGATTTGGACCATCCTTACTAGGTCTTTTCACACATACGATTTCTTATAGTCAATTATATGGAATCATGGGTATTTTAGGATTTGCAACTTTAGTCATCTATATTATTGTTCACGGACGTAAGGTTCACAGCACTGCATATTAACTGCTAGAATTTTTTAAAAATTTCTAAGTTAACAAACCTAAATATGCCAAAATGACTTTTATGTAAATTTTATTCCAACATCGCTATATCACTCATATTAGGATATAAATAATAACAAAAATAGCAGTTACCTTAATATTCATAAGGTAGCTGCTATTTTATAATTTATTTAGTCACTTTTAGATTTAAAATTTACTGTTCTTAATTTGCAATACTAATTGTTTCAATTTCTCCAGTCATTTTGTCCAATAATTTCTTTTGCTTTGCATCGAAGAAATAGTAAACTTGTCTTTCATCGGTTTCTGAGCGTAATTTAGAAATGAGTTCTTTCTTATAGATTTTACGAATAATCACATCAATTTTACTAGTATCCCATAACATCTCGAAATGTAATGTGTCTCGTAACTCTTTACCACTAATTTTAGTGTCTGCATAAACCTTGTAAAGAACTACAAATTCTTCAATAGAAATACGATATGTTGTTTTAAGCCAATGCTTTAATTGACTTAATTCTCTCTCTGATTCAATAAAACGTTGTACTTTGTTACTCATAATAATATGCCTCCTAAGTTGATTCTTGGATGTTGTGTTTGTGTGATAAAACTCAATTGCTTATTTTTATTATATTACAGGTTTTGCATTTAATCTATAACAAATATTAAAATTGCCTCTAAATATTGTTTTGAAATTAAACAATTTAAACAATCAGTTATATGTTGAAAGGCATTTAAAATATCTAAATAGGTTTTGTCGTAGCTATATTAACTAACTAAATGTATAAAATTATGGATTTAAAATGTTTAACATGAAGACTTAAGCATATGTTGTCTATAAATACTCAAAACTGTATTAATTGTTTCTTGCTCATTTAATATAATTTATTAGTATTATAAACTTTTGAAACTAAATTTAAATGCTTATAATATAATGTCCAAATCCCATAAGTAGTAAAATTCTAAACTACGCCTATCCACCTATATAATTCATATTAATTTTTTTCTTTCTATTATTCTCAATAGTTTGCATCGTACGCTTATCAGAGTACTGATTGTTTCTAATACTCCACAATCGTTTAAATTGTGCTTTTAAATCATCATCTGTAGCTCCATTACGTATTAAGGCTTTTACATCAAACCCTTCTGAGGAGGCAAATAAACAACCATAAAATTTACCATCTGAAGACAATCGAGCACGCGTACATGTGGAACAAAATGATTCAGATACACTCGTAATTAGACCAAATTGCGCATCACTATCTTTATGTCGAAAATATTTAGCAACTTCCCCATAATATTTAGGCGCTACAGGACTTATCTCAAAATGTTGTTCTATCATATTAAGCATTTCTTCTTTAGTTACAACTTTATTGAAATTCCATCCATTATCGTTACCTACATCCATAAATTCAATAAAACGTACTTCAATATTTTTATTTTTAAAATAATCAATCATCGGAATAATTTGATTATCATTAACCCCTTTTTGAATAACCACGTTTACTTTAACTTCAAAACCTATCGATACTGCATAATCAATTTGTTCTAAAATTGTAGACGCTTTAATATTTCTATTGTTAATTTCTTGAAAAACGTTATCCTCAATCGCATCTAAACTTACATTAATACGTCGTAAACCAGCTTGATATAAATTTTTTCCATGTTTTTTTAATAACAAGCCATTAGTAGTCAATCCAATATCCTCTATACCATCTATGAGATTTAATTGCTCTACAAGTTTATAAAGATTGCGTCGTAAGAGAGGCTCTCCTCCTGTAATTCTTATCTTTTTAACTCCTAATTGAGCATAAATCTTTGAAATTCGTGTTAATTCTTCAAAAGTAAGCAATTCATCCTTAGGTAAGAAAGTGTAATCATCTCCAAAGATTTCCTTTGGCATACAATAATCACATCTGAAATTACATCGATCAGTGACCGATATTCTTAAATCCCGTATTGGACGACCTAATTTATCTTGTATTACCGTTTTCATTGTTGGACCTCCTTATTCATTTATCTGCTTTTTTAAAGAGTCCAAATCATGCTGAAAATTAATATTCTTATACCAATAATGAGGCGAGTCAATTTCAGTAACGTCTAACCAATCTGTTGATAATTGTTTAAAGACATGCTTTAGACTTAAATGATTTGAATTTAAAGCTTTTTCAATAAAAGGAAACGTCGAAAGTGTATAAAAACCAATCGTCGGTATACATATTTGTCCTTCTTTAAATGCTACAATATCTAAACGTGATTCAATTAAGTTTGATACCATGAAATGATATAACCCATTCATTGCTTTACTTGTAATCATTGGTGTATCAACAGATACAATGAAAAACAATTCTTCATCCATGTATTGCTTCATCACTGAGTAAATTCCTGTTAGCGGCCCTTTATTTTGATGATGTTCGTCATCAATAATCACATATTCATATTCAAACTGAGAAGCTAATTGTGAATTAGTGCTAATGATAATGCGATTAAACATATTTGTAGATTTTAACGTTTCTACAATTTTTTGATAAAAATATTGATTATCAATTTTAGCAAAAGCTTTAGCTTTACCAAATCGGCTAGATTCTCCACCTGCTAAAATAATTGCTTTCATCTTGATCAACCCCCACTGACCGGCGGAATGAGCGCAATTGTATCTTCTGGTTGGACCATATCATCTTGTCTGACGAATTCTTCATTAACAGCAATTTGAAATTTTTTTGATTTAAGTTCTCTATGGCGTTTTAATAAATATGACTCGAATTCTTGAACAGTTAATGTCGTATCTAAATGTATTGTTTCGGTAGATCGATTGAACAACTCTTTTAACTCTGCAAAATATAAAATTTTCATCTTGCTTACCCCTTTTTTGCTTCATTATATGTTCCCTTTTGATGGCCTTGCCATTCAGAACCATCATCCCAAATTTCCTTTTTCCAAATTGGAACAATTTCTTTTATGCGCTCTATGGCGTATTCATTTGCTTCATATGCCGCTTTTCTATGAGGAGAAGATACTGCAATTAAAACTGCTATATCTGATATTTGTAACGGCCCAATTCGATGTACAATTGTTGTTATTGTTCCAGGCCACTTTTCTTCAATTTCTTTTCCAATTTGAGCTAATTTTTTCTCAGCCATTGGTATATAAGCCTCATATTCTAAGTGTTGTGTACGAATACCTTTAGTCCACTCTCTTACGTGACCAGTAAATACGACTACGGCACCTTGACGTTCGTTAATCGTAAAATCCCTATATTGTTCTGTTTCAATAGGTTGAGTCACGATTTCAAATTGCTTCATTTAATTCATTCCCTTATCCTTAATTAATTTGTTGAGTAAGTGCTTAAGTTGATTATTTGCTCGTGGATGATTGGTTTCTATTTTCCCTATGACGTGAGAAAGTCTTTGTAGAGTTCTTAATTCATCATTATTTTTATAAACGATAATTTTATCATAATTTTCTTCTTTAAAGCCCTCAACTAAAATGATACTACAATCAATTGTAACAGAATTTTCAATTATTTCTCTAAGCGATTGTTTCTTATTACGTGTCACTGTTTGCTGTAAATGATGTCCCTGAACAATACTTTGATCTGCGCCCGCAGCAAAATGTTTCATGTGGTCAACATCAGATGACTGTAATTCAATTTCTTCACCAATATGCCCGTGATGTTTAATTGTTGCTACTGAATAACCTCGTTCTTTTAAAAATGATATCGCATGGTTCATCAATGTAGTTTTCCCTGAATTTTTCATACCTACAATTTGTAAAATCATAGTATCAATTCCTCTTCAAAACTATTAGATTCGGTCAAAATCACATCAACAATGTTACCTGCTTTAAATCCACGTGTACCACCAGGAAGCATAATCATAGCATTAGCGTGCGCAATAGCTACAACTGCACCTGATTTATTAAATCCAGATGGTATTACTGTCATTCCAGCTTTTGTTAATGTTGCCTTAGCACGAATCAATCGTGTAAATGGGTTAGCTTTATTAAAATCTTCCATAAGTGTAGCTTTGATTATTTGCGGATAACAAGCTTTAGCTCCCATGAGCTTATTTACAGCGGGTTTAACATATAATTCAAATCCTGTATAGCAGGCTGAAGGATTTCCAGATAAGCCAAATAAATATTTACCATCTACAAATGCAACCGTAGTAACACTACCTGGTCTTTGAGCCACTTTGTTAAATAGTATCTGCGCTTGGATGGACTTGTATATTTCTGGTAAGTAATCAAAATCTCCTACCGACACACCTCCAGTAGTAATTACTAAATCATGCTCTGATAAAGCTTTTCTTACGACCTCAATACTCTTTTCTAGATTATCATGCTGAACTTTATACATTCCAACTTGTATTCCGAATTGTTTAGCTAATGCTTTAATCATCGGTCCGTTTGAATTTCGTATCTTTCCTGGTTCAAGCTCATCTTCTACTTCAAGCAATTCACTACCTGTAGCAATTACTGCAACAGTTGGTTTTCGAGACACTCGCACTTTAGTATAACCGTATGTTGCTAAGACTGCTATCACACCAGAGTTAATACGCATACCTTTATGCAGTACGATATCACCAGCTTTTATTTCTTCACCTTGTAGTGAAATATTTTCTAAATGTTTAAAAGATTTTCTAATTGTAAAAGTTGTTTCAGATTCAATAGTTTGTTCAAACATTACTACTGCATCAGCTCCAGAAGGAATCTGAGCACCAGTCATTATTCGTATTGCTTGGTTTTTATCAATTGTTTTTTCTGAAACTGAACCTGCACCGATATGATCTATTACTTCAAATTCAATACGGTTTTCGCCACTTGCACCTTGTGAATCTTCACTTCTAATTGCAAATCCATCATAAGGTGATTTATTAAACCTTGGTATATCATAGGTCGCAACAATATCTTCAGCAAGAATATGTCCTAAACTTTCATCTAAATTAACATTGATATTCTTCACTTCTACATGTTGTTTCATAATACGATTAATTGCTTCTTTAACTGATATTGGCGTTCTTTTCTCTACAGACATACACTCATCTCCAAAAAATATTAATTTTCATGATATACTTACTCCTAATAGGAGGGAAAAAATGACTCATTTCACACATATTAATAAACAAGGTAATGCTAAAATGGTTGATGTTTCTAATAAGAAAATTACAAAACGTGTAGCAGAAGCACACTCAAGTATAATAGTTAATGAAAAAATTTATAGACAAATTACTCAAAATACTAATAGTAAAGGAAATGTACTTAATACTGCGCAAATTGCTGGTATCATGGCAGCTAAAAACACTTCTACAATCATTCCAATGTGTCATCCATTACCACTTACAGGTATAGATGTATCCTTCAAATGGGGTTCAAATAATGATGATTCATATCGTTTAAATATTACAGCGGTCGTGTCTACAACAGGCAAAACTGGTGTTGAAATGGAAGCATTGACTGCTGCTTCAGTTACAGCACTTACAATCTACGATATGACAAAAGCTATAGACAAAGGCATGGTAATTGGCGAAACGTACTTAGAATCTAAATCTGGTGGTAAATCTGGCGACTTCCACAGAAAAAATTTATAATTCTATTCATTTTATACATTAAAAATTCCTACATTATATCTAAAATCTTGAAATTACTTAATTCCTTATGTCTTTATTTAATTCAAACACTAAGTGACTCAATTCAGGTTTAATTAATTTTTCTATTGCAAGTTTAATTGCACCTGTTGAGCCAGGAAGTGCAAAAATCAAGGTATTATCACAGGTACCTGCAATAGCTCGAGTTAATAATGCTCTTGTACCAACATCTTCGGTATAACTTAAGTATCTAAATAATTCACCAAAACCTTCTAATTCTTTAGTTAATAATGGGCGAACAGCTTCTATTGTCACATCTCTTTGTGAGATACCTGTTCCTCCCGTTGTAATAATGACATCTAGTTGATTTGGTGAAGCTAACCAAAGCTTAAGTTGGTGTGTAATAGCTTCTATATCGTCTTTAACAATTCGATAATAATTAATATCAACATGATTTTCATGTTGATTTATCAAAGATTGAATCAGTTGACCACCTTTATCAGAATCATAATCTCTCGTATCCGATACAGTCAAAATTGCTACATGAATCGGTCTGTTTAAATGAATATTCTGATGTTGATGTTTGTGCATGTTTATCCACTCCCTTATATTTAACCAAATAGTTGATGCATTAATTGAATTGCTTTTTTAGGTTCTGTCGTTCCATGTATCAAAAATCTACCTCCAGAAAATGCAACAATTCGATATTCTCTAAACCTAAACATTGTCATATATAAATTCGTACGATGTTGAATATGATTTCGCTCGAGAAATGATAGTAATATTTCCTGAGAAATATCAGCATTTTTATATTGAACAGTGTCTCTTCCACATAAGGTCGCGTAATCTTGTTGATGTTGATTAAGGTGTGGATATGTTGGAGCATGACCACATGTTTTACAATCTTCATTTTGCATACGACTAAAACCAAATGTATAATGATCCCCTTCCCAAATATCCCCGTAAGTGAAGTGTGTCTTAACCTTATTACCAGTCAATAACTTTAATGCATCACTGAGTTGTAAACTGGTTGTCATTGTTACAGCTGGTTGAATAACTCCAACCGTATCACATGTTAAATTAATAGATGGTAATTGAGGCATTAAGCAATTAAAACACGGTGTTTGCCCAGGAATAAACGTTGCCTGAACATATGTACTTTGAACAACACCACCATATATCCAAGGAATCTGATGTTTATAAGCAAAATCATTAATTAACTCACGCGTATCAAAATTATCAGTTGCATCTAATATAATATCGACATCTATTCCATGTTGCTCTAAGAAATTGTAATTGACATGCTCAATATAAGCATCTATCTCTACATCTTTACGTATCTCTTTTAAAACTTTCTGTGCAGCGATTACTTTTGGTAGTACATCTTCTGCATCACGCTCTATAAAGAGTGTTTGTCGTTGTAAGTTGCTAAATTCAATGTAGTCTCTATCAACAATAGTTAACTTATTTATTCCTGCTCTCACTAATCCCTCAGCTAAGTGTGTTCCTAACGCCCCCATACCTACTATAAGTACATGTTTTTTCTCAAGTTGACTTTGACCTTTTAAACCAATTTGCTTAAACAACACTTGTCTCGAGTATCTTTCTTGCATCAAATTCCTAAACCTCTCTTTATATTTTGAATATACGAATAATTACTAAAATTAACAGGTAAATAGCACTTCTTGCTATATTTTATTCAATCTTCAATTGTTATAATCTTATGTGCCATTTGCTGCGCTTCATAATTTGAATGCGTTACAAATATAATGGGAATTTTCCATGCTTCGAATATTTTTAAAATTAATTTAATACCTTCTTTTTTTGTCTTATCATCTAAACTTGAAAAAGGCTCATCAAGCAAAATTAAATCGGGTTTCGTACTTAGCGCCCTAGCTAAAGCGACGCGCTGAGCTTCACCTCCTGATAAGGTCACAGGATACTTTTCAAGTAAATGCTCTATTTTTAGAGTATGAATAAGTTTATTGATATGTTCAGAAGGCTTAGTCATAAACGTTATATTGTTATAAACATTCATATTAGGGAAAAGTTGATAATCTTGAAATAAATATCCTATACGACGTTGTTGAACCTTAACATTCAAATGATGTCGTGAATCAGTTAATACACGTTTACCAACCTTTATATATGAATAATTTATAGCTTTCAAACCGGCAATTATATTTAAAATTGTTGTCTTTCCAATTCCAGACGGTCCTTGTATCGCATATATCTTAGGGAGTTGATCATCTATGTTTATATTAATTTTCGTCTGATTAAGCACACCATTCAATTTAATTGTGAGCATTTAATCAACCTCCCTAAACGTATCACGATTAACTAGATTAATAGTCGCTATGACAGTTACCGCAAATGCAACTAATACAAGCACCCATAACCAAGCTTCATTTTCTTTCCCTTGCTCCACTAAAAAATAAATTTCTAAAGGCAATGTGTTTGTTTTGTCTGGAATATAGCCAGCAACCATCAAAGTAGCACCAAATTCACCTATTGCTCTTGCAAAGCTCATCATAATACCTGCAAGAATAGAACGTTTAGATAATGGTAACACCAATTTAAAAAATATTTTTGTTTCACTTGCTCCCATGGTTCTTGCAGTATTTAACATCTTTGAATCTATACTTCGAAACCCATTCACTGTATGTTGATACATAAGGGGAAAACTAACAATGACAGATGCAATCACTGCACCTGTCAAAGTAAATACTACTGGTAAGTGTAAGATATTAGTAAAGAATTCTCCTACAGGACTTCTTGTTGAAAATATAATTAATAATATAAAACCAAGAACAGTAGGTGGTAACACAATTGGTAAAATGATAAAACTTTCTAATAGTTTTACCCAATATCTATTTTTATTGTAAAGCCATTTAGAAATCAATATGCCAAAAATAGTAACTATTATTGTACTAATTAAAGCAACACGAAAAGAAATCCAAAAGGACGTTAAATCAGGCATAGCTCAGAACCCCTTATACAGAAAATTGATATTCTTTAAGAATTTGTTTAGCTTTATTGGATTTTAAGAAGTTAATCCATTCTTTAGCTATTTTTTTATCTGAAGTTGCACCTGCTTTATAAGTAATTGGCTTGCTTAATTTAATTTCTTCGATGACTTTAACTTTATTTGCTTTTTTCTTTTGTTGATATAAGTCTGTTTTATAAACGAATCCTTCCTGTGCGTTTCCTTTTTCCACATAATTTAATACTTGTTTTACGTCTTTAGCAAAAATAATTTTATCTTTAACATCACCATATAAATGTTGATCATCTAAATATTGTTTTGCATATTTACCTGCAGGCACTGTTTTTATTTGTCCTAGTGCGAGTTTGTCGTTTTGATTTAAATCTTTTACAGAGGTATAACTTTTATTTTTATCACCAATTAATACAAGCTGATTCTTTGCATAATTATAAGTATCATGTGCTTTGTTTTTTTTCTTCAACAGATCTATATCTTTAGTGTTAGCTGACATCATGACATCTGCCGGAGCACCCGCTTCTATTTGCTGTCTTAACGCACCTGATCCGCCATAGTTAAATTTAATCTCTACATTTGGATGGTCCTTTTTAAATTCATTTCCTAATGATTTACTGACTTCAGTCAAACTTGCTGCAGCAGAAACTTGAAGTTCTTGTTTATCACCTTTTGGCGATTGTTTTTCATTCTGTTCTTTATTCAGACCTCTCTCATTAGTACAACCTGCTAATACTATACTTAATGTTAAAATAGTAATAAAAATATGTTTTATTTTCATGATAGCCTACCTCCATTTAACCTTTATTATACGCTTTAAATAATATTTGAAAAAGAAATAAAATGTGATAAATTATGTCATTATTTATACAACTAAATGTACTCGAATTGACTTTATAAAATCTTCTTAAAAGTCCTTTCCTAATAATAGGATATACAAAAGAGTGAGAAGTGAGTTACATTTAAGATAATAAGTAGTCATGATTAAAGGGGTAAAAAAATGAAAAAAGATGTGACGCAAAAACAAACTATAATCAAATTTGAGAATGGACACTTATACACAGCATCGGATTCATGTGTAACAGAGATGCCATTAACAATTAAAGTCAACGATATTGAGTTTGCAACTATTATTTGTAGTCCAAACCATTTAGAAGAATTGACTTTAGGTTTTCTTGCATCTGAAGGTATATTCTTAAAGAGGAATGACTTACAATCCATTCATATTGACGAAAGTAAAGGATTCGCTCATGTAAAACTAACTCAATCAGTAGGTCAACAATTCGAACATCCTACAAAACGTGTGCTGGCTTCCTGTTGTGGTAAAAGCAGAGCATTTTATTTTCAAAATGATGCTGCTATTGCCAAAACATCAATGACAAACATTCAACTTCAACCCAAACAAGTTATTAATTTGATGACGCAATTACAGGATGCAAGTATTATTTTCAAACAAACGGGTGGTCTTCATAATGCTGCCATCAGTGATGGAAAAGACTTTTTTGAACATCGCCACGATATCGGACGTCATAACGCTCTTGATAAATTATACGGTTACTGCATTCAACGACATATATCTGTGAGAGATAAGATTTTGATTTTTAGTGGCCGTATTTCATCAGAAATTTTAATCAAAGCAGCTAAAATCGGTGTAGGAATTATATTATCTAAATCTGCTCCTACTTCACTTGCAATACAACTTGCAAGAGATTTAAACATTACCGCAATTGGGTTTATTCGAGAAAATCATTTTAATATCTATAGTCATCCAGAAAGAATCATAAATGAATTTTAAACTTAAATGAATTTTAAGGTTAACACTACATGTCCGATCACCTTTGAACATATAAAAAATAACCTAAGATAGATTTAATAATCCATCTTAGGTTATCACTTCGATGTAAAATTTCGATTAACTTAAATATTTTCTTTTAAAATATGATACTTAAAACCTTGGTATATATATCCTTGTCTTAGATACATATCTTTAGCAGTATCTTCTCCATCTGCAACAAGAATAACAGGTCGCTCGTTAGCCATACGTCCAACGTAAGCTTGTATTTCAGAACCAATACCTTGATGTTGGAATTCTTTTAAAACCCCAAAACCATCTATTTCTATTGTTTTATCCGTCATTATAATATCAACTATTCCAACTGGTTGCTGGTTAACATATGCAACTAAACGTTCAATGTCATCCAAGTTGTGTGAGCTATAAATATGTTGTTTAACCATGTTGGTATAGTTATCACCAAAAGGCCGTGCAAACGCATCATAGACATGAAGGTAATCATTGATATTACTACTTGTTACAAGTTGAATATCTACGTCTCTTTTGCGTGAAAGTTCCTTTAACGCTTTAGCTTCAATGACATAAAGCTCAAGTACTCCTATCTGAAAACCTAGGTCACGTATTTTTTCCAACAATACTTCATCTATATTTTCATTAGCTGGAAATGAAAATGAAAGATGATAGGATGATTGATTTAGATGCGTTTTCTTTTGAACCTCAATGTCTTTAAGCCATTGATTCATTGTTGGCATCGTTTTATAAATCCACGTGTTACTTGCATATTTTAAAGGTTGAGAAGGTAAGATATAAATCACCTTTCTAGAATCTTCAGTTATTTTATTTCCATCAATATAAATATCTTTAAAAGTTATTTTCGACATAAATATCGCCTCATCAACTTCATTATTATTTTTTAGTTACCGAATAAGAGTCTTGAAACGTGAATGATTTAAAATTGCTGCACCTATTAAACTTGCAATAATAGCCTTAATAATATCACCTGGCATAAATGTAAATGATAATATAAATGCCTTAGAGATAGGTATATGTATAATGAAGCCCATAATGATTGTACCTAATATATCTAATCCTAATACACCGATAACTAGTGTAGCTATAAAAATCACTAAGAAATTAATTTTATGCAAATATGCATCACGAATAATACCTATAAAGTAAGCTACAACAGGATATAAGAATAAGAATCCTGTCGAAGGTCCTGCAAATACGCCAATTCCCCCACGGCCTCCAGAAAGCACTGGTAAACCTGTAGCTACTAATAATAAAAAGACAATAACACTTGTAGTACCAAGTTTTCGCCCTAAAATAATTCCTGCCAAAAAGATTCCTATATTCTGTAATACAATAGGTACTGGCATAAATGGCAGAGGTACACTTGGTACTAAACCTAAAATACAAATGATAGCAGTCATTAAAGCTGTATATACTAAATGTTTTGTAGTCACTTGTTCAACCTCCTTACATAGATTTTATTATAGCACCCTTGTAAACTTTTATGAACGGAAAGTTTACAATAAGTTGAAGTAGATAATCTTTTTATTAACTAATAAAACTTAAGACTCAATTTTCTTTGCTAAATCCGTTATGTATTTAAAAAATGCTTGTTTATTTACATCCGTAATGACTTGAACTTCACGTCCATTTTCAGATTGGAATGTTCTCCCTTGACTAGGTCCTTGACTGACTACATCAATTTTCAATTTCGTTGATTCAACTAAATTTGGAGAACCCACATAAGCAGTAGTTAATACATCCCATAAAAAGTATGTTGAATTGGTCACAAAATGTGTGAGTGGTGGTACTGCTGCGTAACTTGTGCCCAGAAAATCAACGCCTAAATATTGTCTTTTATCTGCCCACATTTGACGAACTTCCATTGTTAGAGGGACTTGATTTGTACTTTCTAAAGCAACAATATCGACAATCATATCACTATCTAATACAACTTTTACAGCCTCGGGATCCCAAAATGCATTCCATTCAGCTGTACCATCATGTTCTGGTTCTTCAACATTTCCTTTGTCTAAAAACGTTCCACCCATCCAAACTAATTTCTCTATATTTTTTAAAATTGAGTTGTCATAGTTTATAGCTTTAGCTAAATCTGTAAGCGGTCCAGTAAATAACAATGTAACTTTCTCATCACAACGCTTCACCTTACGAATAATATCTATATACGCCTCGTCCTCACTAGCCTTACATCTTTTGGGTATACAAGACTCATTTAGCACTGGTAGGGCATCCATAAAGAAAGCATGCATTCTCCATTCTTTTGGAAAAGGATTTTTCCCTCTTTCATATGATGGTGCTACATTAATTTCAACGTCTGAAAAACGATTTATAATCTTTAATGAAGCACTTAATGAAGGCTCTAAATAGCAGTCTGCACCAATCGTACTTACACCAACAAGTTCTATATTTTCCATTTGTAATAATAAAAATAGTGACACTAAATCATCAACGCCACCATCATGATTAAAATATACTTTGGTCATAGTTGATACTCCTAACGTTTTTAATGAATAACTTAATTATATTTGAAATCTTTTATGACACCAAATAATTTCCAGTTGATCATTGAATACATGCCAATCTATAAATAATTAGCAGTTACATAGCCATTTCATTATGATTGCATTAGAAAAGCCTGTGACAAAAAGATTGTCACAGGCTTGCTTAACTTGAAGTCTATCAATGACTAAATTAAATTATTAATGTACATCGCGCTTTTTTTAAAATTTATATGCGTTGCAATGAAGAACATTAAATTCCATCTCATTCCTTTAAAGAATATCAATATAACATTAGAGTTTGTTTGTAATACTTTTAGCAATATTAGTGTAAGCCATATCTTCCATTGGTGGATTATGTAATCCAGCACGTATATCTCTATAGTACCGCTGAAGAGGTCTGTTCATTTCTAGGCTCTTAGCTCCAACTATTCTCATAGCTAAATCAACGATTTCTATACCTTGGTTCATTACCACCACTTTACTTGCTGAGGTTTCATTCCATATTTGTGCATCCTCTGTATATGATTGATATCCTCTAGCTGTACTCCATAGAAAATGTCTTGCAGAAAGTAATAAACTTTCCATTTTCCCTAAATTTTGTTGCACTGTAGGTAAACTATCAATCGTACCTGTAATACTGTTAGGACGATAATTTTTTGCAAAATCTACTGCATAGTCACGAGCTGCTTGTGCAATACCTAGATAACAGCTCGGTATATGAAGAAGCCAACCATTAGGTATTGATTCACGTTTTGATTCTACAAAATTTTCATTAGGAACATGAACATTATCAAGAATTAAATCATGGCTCTCAGTCGCTCTCATACCAACCATATCCCAATTGTCAGCAATACTTACTCCTTTAGTTGACCGAGGAATTAAAAAGAATCCCATCGATTTAGTTTCTTCAACATAGGCGCCAACAATATAATGTGTCAATGCTTTACTCATAGATGTAAAGGTTTTAACACCGTTTATAACATAACCATTTTCAACTTTAACAGCATGTGTAGATGGGCGACCACCTCTAGTAGGACTACCAGTTTCCGCTTCACTGACTGCTCTATTGATCAGTGCACCGTGAACAACTTCTTTAGCAAAGGAATCTAACATTGATGGTGTCCACATATGTTGCTCGTACAATTGACCAATTACACTCAAATGCCACCCTATAGATAAAGCAGTCGCTCCATCAATAGCACCCAAATAACTTTGTAAAATCACCATATCTTCAATAGTAGCACCTTCACCTCCATACTCTACAGGCAAAGTTAGTTTAGTATATCCTTCCTTTATCAGCCATTCAATATTTTCATATGGGAATCTAGATTGAATATCATTTTCAGCTGCACGTGCTTTGAATTCACTTTCAATCTTTTTAAATTTACGAATCCACTTCTTTTGAATGTCAGTGTGAATTAAAAAAGACTCCATCACATTCACGCCCCCTATGACTCATTTTATTTTAAAATTAATTATTCATAGTTTAACACTCGACTTTATTTTTTCAAAATTTACGAATGGATCTTCATACGCATTTTTCTCTGATATTGAAAGGTTACCAATAAATATATACATCACTTAACTATGAATATATCTAATTAGTCAATTTTATTTCTTTTATAAAATTTCAATATAAAATCATCGCCACATTCATAATGAAGACAGATGCTTTTTAGTAGAATTTTGATTTTCAAATACATTTAAATTTTATAAAGTAATGCTAAAATTTCGGACATAAAACGTAGTGAATTAAATATCTGTTCTAAAACAGTTGTGATTATAAATTTAAAAATAATCATAGTGTATCAATTAAGGTTAACTCAATTTGCAAATTTTAATATTTTCACTTTAATTATGCATTATTTATACAGATTGATTGTTAATTCCTGCAAACAACATAATCCATGTAGCAAAAATAAATGGCCATGTTAAAGGTGGTAAACCTAGAGGTGCGAGCAATGTACTCAAACCTAAATGTATGAATGCAGTGAGCACTATTCCTAAAATCATTGCGAGATAACTATGGATTGCTGTCTCAAAAGTGACACCTAGCGCAATCGCAGATAAAACTACATTATAGCCAAAAATGCCGTCATTTATACTACTATAGTCTCCACCCAATAATATAATTATTAGGAACCCAATGATGTTTGCAATTATAGAAACAATTCCAGCTTTTTTAGAACCTATAAAAATCCCTATTAGAATTAATAAACCACCTATTATGCTGGGCATTAAAAATATTTGTCCAAATCCATCTAAAACTGATTGAAAAAAATGAACACGGATGTGGTCATTATTTAAAGATACCTTTTCTATATGCTCCGGAATAATATCAATCTGAGTATGTAACGTTTTAAGTTGATTAGGTATTAACAAAGTAATCCACGTCATAATAACAAACGGGCTAGTTAAAAATGCTATTTTATGTGGTTTCAATACTTCTCTTACCGCTGCTCCAATCGGTAACGTTAAAATAGTGGATACGAATGTGATTAATATACCGCTCCAATTGCTATCCAAAAATAAAGTAAGTGCAATTGCTGTTAATACAGGGTTAAACCCGGCTAATCCACTTTCGATTTCATCTTTTGTGTAATTCATATGTGGTGCCAATATCCAAGTCATTACACTTGCAATTATAGCACTGATTGCTACTTTCCAATTCACTGCAAACAATCCAATTAAAATAAATAATCCAGTGTATGGATTATTTATTAAAACCACTTGAGAGATACTACTTAAAATTACTTTTATCAATTTCAATTTTATAGCCTCCTTTTATTCATAACATTAATTATTTAATAAAGACAATTTTCAAATTACCACTAAATATTCATCATATCAATTACATTTTACTAAAATAATGTTTATGTACGCTGGATTTTTTCATATTTATTCAACTTTATACACTTAATTTTAAAAAAACATTGTTAATTCTATAAAATTATCAAAGTATTATACTTGTATAATTCATTAAATGGTTTTAATATAAAATTCGCAAGACAAATTATTTTGAAAGAAGGGATAGTTTTGCACTTTACACAACGTGAACAAGACAAATTAATGATAGTTGTAGCTGCTGAAGTTGCACGTCGTAGAAAAGCAAGAGGACTTAAACTTAATCATCCTGAAGCACTTGCTTTAATCAGTGATGAATTATTAGAAGGCGCGCGTGATGGTAAAACGGTGGCTGAACTCATGAGTTATGGAAAAACAATTTTAAACGAGGACGATGTCATGGAAGGCGTAGCTAACATGATTACAGAACTTGAAATTGAAGCAACTTTTCCAGATGGTACTAAGTTAATAACAGTCCATCACCCAATCGTTTAAGGAGGCTATATCAATGATTCCTGGTGAAATTATTGTTAAAAACACTGAAATAGAAATCAATAAGCATCACCCCGAAACGGTGATCGAAGTAAAAAATACAGGCGATAGACCTATACAAGTAGGTTCACATTTCCACTTTTTCGAAGCAAAT
Source organism: Staphylococcus sp. HMSC065D05 (assembly GCF_001813195.1). Classification (NCBI taxonomy): domain Bacteria; kingdom Bacillati; phylum Bacillota; class Bacilli; order Caryophanales; family Staphylococcaceae; genus Staphylococcus; species Staphylococcus sp. HMSC065D05. The sequence continues at coordinate 9,463 of NZ_KV811739.1, read as the reverse complement.
AAGTCATTAGAATTTGATCGTGAGAAAGCATATGGTAAACATTTGGATATTCCTGCAGGCGCAGCTGTGAGATTTGAACCTGGTGATGAAAAAAAAGTACAACTTGTCGAATATTCTGGACGACGTAAAATTTATGGATTCCGTGGTTTAGTCGATGGCGATATTGATGAAGAACGCGTATTTCGTCCAAATGATTCAAATCAAAACGCCGCTGTTAAAAACGATGCAGGCGAAGACAATGCGAATAAAAAAGGTGGTAAATAAGCATGAGTTTTAAAATGACACAATCTCAATACACTAGTCTTTATGGACCAACTGTAGGAGACTCTGTGAGATTAGGAGATACGAACTTATTTGCACAAGTTGAGAAAGACTATGCAAATTATGGCGATGAAGCTACTTTCGGTGGCGGTAAATCAATTCGTGATGGTATGGCTCAAAATCCTAATGTGACAAGAGATGATAAAAATGTAGCTGATTTAGTTTTAACTAACGCATTAATTATTGATTATGACAAAATTGTTAAAGCAGATATCGGAATTAAAAATGGTTATATTTTTAAGATCGGTAAAGCTGGAAACCCAGACATAATGGATAACGTTGACATCATCATTGGTGCAACAACTGATATTATTGCTGCTGAAGGTAAAATTGTTACTGCCGGCGGTATCGATACACACGTGCACTTCATCAATCCTGAACAAGCTGAAGTTGCACTTGAGAGTGGTATTACAACGCATATCGGTGGAGGAACTGGTGCTTCTGAAGGGGCTAAAGCGACTACTGTAACACCAGGACCTTGGCATATTCATCGTATGTTAGAAGCAGCAGAAGAGATGCCTATTAATGTAGGATTTACTGGTAAAGGTCAAGCTGTCAATCATACTGCACTTATTGAACAAATTCATGCAGGCGCTATAGGTCTTAAAGTACATGAAGATTGGGGAGCTACACCTTCAGCATTAAGTCATGCATTAGACGTTGCAGATGAGTTTGATGTTCAAGTCGCTTTACATGCAGATACATTAAATGAAGCTGGATTTATGGAAGATACTATGGCTGCTGTTAAAGATCGTGTATTGCATATGTATTATACTGAAGGAGCTGGTGGTGGTCATGCACCTGACTTAATCAAATCAGCTGCATATTCAAACATCTTACCTTCTTCAACAAACCCAACATTACCTTACACTCATAACACTGTAGATGAACATTTAGACATGGTTATGATCACACACCATCTTAATGCTTCAATACCAGAAGACATTGCATTTGCAGATTCTCGTATACGTAAGGAAACTATAGCAGCAGAAGACGTATTACAAGATATGGGCGTATTTAGTATGGTAAGTTCAGATTCACAAGCAATGGGACGTGTCGGTGAAGTTGTAACACGTACTTGGCAAGTTGCACACCGTATGAAAGAACAACGCGGACCATTAGATGGTGACTTTGAATATCACGATAATAATCGTATTAAACGTTACATTGCAAAATATACAATCAATCCTGCCATTACACATGGTATTTCTGACTATGTTGGATCTGTAGAAGCGGGTAAACTTGCCGATTTAGTAATGTGGGAACCTGAGTTCTTCGGTGCCAAACCCGATCTTGTTGTTAAAGGTGGCATGATTAACTCAGCAGTAAATGGTGATGCTAATGGCTCCATACCAACTTCAGAGCCTTTGAAATATCGCAAAATGTATGGTCAATTTGGCGGTAACATTACACATACTGCTATGACTTTTGTTTCTAATACTGCATACGAAAACGGTATTTATCGTCAACTTAATTTAAAACGTATGGTACGTCCTGTTAAAAATATTAGAAATTTAACTAAAGCAGATATGAAAAATAATAATGCTACACCTAAAATAGATGTGGATCCACAAACATATGAAGTATTTGTTGATGGTAATAAGATTACGAGTGAAGCAGCAAAAGAATTACCTTTAACGCAAAGATACTTCTTATTCTAGGAGGACGTAAATCATGATTATAGAAGAAATACAAGGAAATATTGCTAATTTATCACAAGATGAAAAGCAAAAACATGTTGAAAAAGTTTATCTTGAAAACTCTGATTTGGTTAAACGTATACAACGTGTTAAAACAGATCACGGTAATGAAATAGGAATACGACTTAAACAACCCATTGATTTACAGTATGGTGATATCTTATATCAAGACGATACAAACATGATTATTGTCGATGTAAATAGTGAAGACTTACTAGTAATTAAGCCTAGAAGTTTAAAAGAAATGGGAGATATTGCCCATCAACTTGGTAATCGACATCTGCCTGCCCAATTTACAGAAACTGAAATGCTTATTCAATATGACTATCTTGTTGAAGATTTATTAAAAGAGTTGGGTATCCCCTACTCACATGAAGACAGAAAGGTCAATCAAGCATTTCGACATATAGGACATTCGCATGATTGATCATCAACATTTAAGACTATTTCAGTTCTGTGATTCTCAGTTTCCAACTGGTGCATTTAGTCATTCATTTGGACTTGAAACATATATTCAAAGAGAAGCTGTTCATGATACTGAGACATTTATTGAATGGTTAACATTGTTTATAAATGAACAATTAACTTATTCAGATGGGTTAGCTATGAGAATTGTGTACAACGCATTAATACGCAATGATAAAGATAAAATTTTAGATATTAACCAAAAACTATTCGTACAAAATTTACCTAAAGAAACACGTATTGGCGCTAAGCAAATGGGCACACGCATGGTAAAATTAGCTTTAGATCTTTATGAAAGTGAATGGATTCAATGGTACTATGACCAAATGAAAAGTCATAAAATACAGCTTCATCCAGCTGTGTGCTTTACTATGCTAGGACATGATTTATGCGTCAATGTAGAGTCCATCATTGATTATTACTTATATCAAAATATCTCTAGCCTTACCCAAAATGCAGTTAGAGCGATTCCTTTAGGACAAACAGCTGGGCAGCAAGTCGTAACTGAAATGATATCCCATATCGAGAAAGTACGTAATCACATACTAGAATTAGCTGAGAGTGATTTTGGTATGACTGCTCCCGGCTTAGAACTTAATCAAATGGAACATGAAAATGTTCATGTTAGAATCTTTATTTCATAGGAGGCATATGAGATGTCAAATCCAATTAAAATTGGTATCGGGGGCCCTGTTGGTGCAGGTAAAACCCAATTAATAGAAAAAGTGGTTAAACGTCTTGCCAAAGAAATGAGCATCGGCGTTATAACAAATGATATCTATACTAAAGAAGATGAAAAAATATTAGTTAATACTGGTGTTTTACCAGAAGATAGAATCATTGGTGTAGAAACTGGAGGTTGTCCTCATACAGCGATTCGTGAAGACGCCTCAATGAACTTCGCAGCCATAGATGAGTTATTAGAACGTAATGATGATATTGAACTCATTTTTATTGAATCAGGTGGCGATAACTTAGCGGCTACGTTTAGTCCAGAACTTGTTGACTTTTCAATTTATATCATTGATGTTGCACAAGGCGAAAAGATACCACGTAAAGGTGGTCAAGGTATGATTAAATCTGATTTCTTCATTATTAATAAAACAGACCTTGCACCATATGTGGGCGCTTCATTAGATCAAATGGCTAAAGATACTGAAGTATTTCGTGGAAATCGTCCATTTGCTTTTACAAATTTAAAAACTGATGAAGGTTTAGAAAAAGTTATTGAGTGGATTGAGCAAGACGTCTTACTCAAAGGATTAGCTTAATGGGTAATCAGAGTTGGACTGGCCAATTGGATTTAACAGTTTTTAATAATGGCCAAAGCTCAAAAGCACGAAATATATATTTTGAAAAAGCGCTCAAAGTCCTACGCCCTATATACTTAGAACAATCTCCTGTACCAACTTTCTATATTGTGAATGTTGGTGGAGGTTATCTAGATGGAGATAGATACCGGGTCAACGTCAACTTAGAAGATAAAGCACAAGTAGTACTCACTTCTCAAGGTGCAACTAAAATATATAAGACGCCCAATGATCATGTAGAACAGTATCAAACATTTCATTTATCAAATCAGTCATATATGGAATTTGTGGCAGATCCTATTATTGCCTACGAAAATGCTAAATTTTACCAGCATAATACGTTCCATCTTAAAGAAGATAGTGCTATGTTTTACACTGATATATTAACACCAGGATATTCATCTAAAGGGCAAGATTTTACGTATAAATATATGCATCTTATTAATGAAATTTACATTGAAAATCAATTAGTTGTTTTTGATAATATGATGTTAAGTCCTGAGAAAAGTAAACTCGACGGTATTGGGTATATGGAAAACTATACACATCTAGGTTCTGCTTATTTTATCCATCCGGACGTAAATCAAAGTCTCATAGACGATATTTACGTGGCGGTTGCTGACTTTCAAAAACAATACGACTGTAGAATAGGTATCTCACAATTACCTACTCATGGATTGGCTGTTCGTATTTTGACTAAAAGAACTCAAATAATAGAAGAAATTTTGACTCGTGTTCAATCATATATCAATCAAACGATTTATCATCGACAAATTAACTCCTTAAGAAAATATTAATTTTTTCAAATAAAAAGACTAGGTGCTCACTTTAAAGTGGGATACCTAGTCTTTTTTAGAAATCTTCATCTTAAAAACACACATGAAACGCCAGTGTCTTAGTATTATTTGATATAGTTTTCTAATTCTAAAATCAATTTTTTTATTTTTTCTCGTTGTTCATCGGATACAAATACAATTACTGTTCTTTCATCATGCACGCTTCTTTTTTTAGATAATAAATTTAAATCTTTTAATTTTTGTAATGCTTTAGTTAAATAATACGGTTTAAACTCTGAACATGTAGCAATTTCTTTTGAAGATATTTCGTTAGATTCACTTTTCAAAATGTGATTAAGAATATAAATTTCTTCATAATTTAAATTATATTGCTTTTTAGTATCTCTAAAAAATTTTTTAACTTGAAATGTCGCATTAACCAAATCATTGATGTCTTTAATTTTTCCCATTATAAAACCACTCCTCTGATGCACATCTTGTTGTAGCAAGGTTCACATGTATTTTATCTAACCGAAAATTTCTCCGCCCATGTTACAAGGTACATTTTAAACAAATAAGTATAAGAATTCAATATTTTTATAACTACAAAATGCATTTATACATTTATTTCTTAACCAAAACATTTATAATAGTGAAATTGATGTAATTAAAAATATTAATACTAATAATATATCACTAATTACGTCATCGTATTTTTTAAAATTTTAATATAACATATCTGTTTAATTGGAATTAATTCGTATACATCAAAAGAGCAGTCAAATTTTTTACATAAGGCATTTTAAAGGTATCAAATCTTTTACAATTCAAAATTTTAAGTTCATTGTAAATACCACATAATAAACTAGTATATTTATTGAATTTGTTGTTTTATATAATCAACAAAAGCTTGTACATCTTCAGTCTTAATTTCACGCATTGGAACTGTTCCAATATTGAACTCAAATATAATATCTGAACCATCAAAATGAATTTGATTAATTTCATCATAACGTATATTTCGATAATAAAATTGTCCATTCATATCAACATTCATAATTAACCGCTCATTTGTTGCTATGAAGGCACCTTCAAATTTAGTCTGGCCCTGTACGTTATACTCAATTACACCTAATACAGAGGGTCCTTTTTTCTCGGTAGGAAATAAATCATCTGGATTCACATTGTCTAAAATCATTCTTTCAACTCCTTTTAGTTAATACAAATTTTATTTTACACATGCTGTATTCCCTGTTCTAATTTATTGTAACATTCCTCGATTTCTGACTGAATCACATTAATTTTTTCTTTTCTAAGTGTTAATACAATATAGCGTTCATCATCTCTACTACGACTTTTAATGAGATAACCTTTTGACTGTAAGGTCTTAATAATAGGTCCCAATGAAATGATTCCCTTTAAAGAATGTACTTTTATGCTTTTAAATGTAGTCTTGTTATCACTAATGATAAGTAACCCAAGAAGGTATAATTCTTCTAATGTTAAATGTTGATGGGTACAAGATTGTTCAATCACTCTAAATTGACTATGGCATTTTAAATAATACGATAATAAAGTTGAATGATTGATTTCGTTTATTAATGTAGATTTCACCTCTAAGAAGTGTTCTAGTTCTTCAATTAATTGAGTTATTTTACTAGATTGATTTTGAGTTAACGTAATAACTAGTCTACGTTGGTCGTATGGATGTCGTTTTTTTGAAATCCAATTAAATTCATATAGATGTGTAATACTTTTTAACAATTTGTTTTTTTGATAATTTTTGTAAAAGATGATCATATTTAAACTTAATTCTTCTTTATGATTTTCAGTGAAATGTAATATAAATATTAATAATTTAAGCTGTTCAATTGTCAGCTGGTAGCCATATTTCAAATATTCTATTGTGACGTGATCTAATACAAAATGGGCTAAGAATTGTTTAATCTTCTGTTGTTGCATTTGATGATAATCCTTTCTTAGTCAACAACCTTGCACGACTACGAACAAAGAAATGTTAAATGAGCAATACTCATTTTAGGAAGATCAACTATTGCTTGTTGGCTTTCTTTACTCTTCAACTTTGCTAACCAATATTGATGTGGGTATGGTATATGACTATCTAGCTCATCATTCTCATTCATTAAAAGTGGTATCATTTCTATATATTCATATTCTGCATGGTTGAGTGATTGAATATCTGAAAAAATTAATTGTTGATGGTTTACATTTTCCTTAATCGTATTTTTTAAAGAGATAGCAATGGCCTGATATTCATACTTATATTGAGTCATAATGATTGCATCATCTTTATAGACGATTGTCCCCCTTAATTGGTTAAACATTCTTATTACATATGACAAGATATGATACGGTTTTAAATTTGAATGATATGTTACTGTGGTAGCGTAATCAGAGAAAGGTTGTATTAAAACACCTCTCACTTCTCCACACATTTTAATTAATGTATGAATATGTTGAATCCATGGATATTCCACAATCTCACTTTTTAAATCGGTCAAATAGCTAGTTTCCAAAATGACTTTTTCAAATGATATCTCTTTAATATATAAATGTAATTGATTAATAGGAATGAAAATTTGAGTCACTTGTTTTTCTAAATTTTGATAATTAACATTTCCATTTTTCTCATTTTTAATACGATAATTTAACTTATAATATTCAAAATAAGAACTAATCATCTTTTTTAACTGCACTACTTGTTTTAACATCATGTCCTCTACAATAAATTCAATCTCAAGTTGATTAAATTCTCTTAGCATGATGAATAACATTTGAAATGTTAACTTCAGAGCCATTTTTTCCTTTGATGTAAAAGTATCATGTCGATCGGTAATGATTTTAAATGTTGGAATTAAATTCAAACCGGAACAAAAACGTAAAATTTTCAACATCTCATAGCGACATAACTCTTTGTTTTCAATCATAGAAGTGTAGTTAAGCTCTATTACATAGCGCATTGATTTTTGACTTAAACTTAAATTACGCTTTATATGAATTATCTGCTCCTGATCAAGAATAGTACTTCGGTTATCTTCAATATAAATATCATAAGAACGATATTTTTTCCTTTTATCTGACATCTCAATATATTTTTTACTTATTATTTTTGAATCTAAATCTTGTAATTCGTGAATGTTCATAAGAAAATGTCTATCTAAATCAATTTCTTCAGCAGTATTTTTGAAGATAGACGTCGCTATATAATCTCTTCTAATCAATTTAGGTGTGTAACCATATGTATTTTTGAATAATTGTATAAATCGAGAATAATGATGAAAACCATGATCTATAGCTATTTCTTCGATAGGTTTATGGGTTGTCAAAATATCTATAAGACAAAATTTTAATCTAAGTTGATTTAAATATTGATTAAATGTTTGAAATGGCGTTTGTTTAAACATAGATGTAAGTGCTTGATTTGATAGGTTAACAGCTTCAGCTAGTTCATGTTTGTTGATTTTACTGTCATGATGATCCACTAAATATTGATGTATATCTTCAGATAAATAAAAATCTTTATTGACATCAAGTTTTGGTTTCTTTAGATAACTCAATTCAATAAGTAAAAATTGTATCAATCTTTGTATCTCGGACACATCATTATAAGATAAACAATGTAACTCTAATATTTTTAATATCCAGTATTTTATTCTATCTCTACTACGTTCATCAATCTTTGTACCACTTATTAAAAATTGAGTATCCTTCTGACTAATATATCGATGTATTGGTATATCGATAATACAACACATGGTATCCGTATTACTTAACAGTGAATACGTATCATTCATTACAACAAATGCTATATCATCTTTCTTTAATGTATGTTTCTGAACATTGATAGTGATTTCACATTTCCCTTTCAAACAATAAAATACCTTTACACTCAGTGCCTTTTCTGTATTAATGGCTAAATTATTAAAAACACGTATCGAATAATTTTCTCTCATATGTCTTCCTCACGATGTCCTAGTGTGTATTTTAAATTAAACTTCTCCCCGATTGCTAAACTAAATTTAACTAGACAACATCTATTTTTCAGTGTCTATTATACAACTCTCAAAAAATTAGTAGTAACAAATTAGATTTTAATTATATCAATTTTCTTTTCCATTTATATAGCTTTCTCAAAATATTGCTCAATCATATCATCAAATCAACATAAAATATCAAAAATTCAAATACTGTTTATTCACATTGCTATGTTAATTATTATCTAAAAGAATTTTCAGTAATTTTACATTCATGTAACAATGTTTGTGTTACTCAAAATCAAATACTTTAAAAATGCTGAGCGTATCATTTCTATTCATATTACATAAATTAATTGGGTTAAATGAGATTGTGTAACAATATTAGCAAAAAATTACAAATCAATAACAATGCACACAAACATCAATTTTTCTGTTAGAGTATGGCTTGTCGTTAAACAAGAACGAATAAAAATTATTTTGTAACTCATTGATCACATGATTATTAATTATAAAAAAACTAGTTTAATTTTCAGGAGGATATTTAACAATGAAAAAAATCGCTACAGCTACAATTGCAACTGCAGGAATCGCTACTTTCGCTTTTGCACACCATGACGCACAAGCAGCAGAACAAAATAATAATGGGTACAATCCTAACGACCCTTATTCATATAGCTATACTTACACAATCGATGCTGAAGGTAACTACCACTACACTTGGAAAGGTAACTGGAGTCCAGATCGTGTAAATACTTCATATAACTATAATAGTTATAATAACTACAACAACTATGGTTACAATAACTATAGCAACTACAATAACTACAGTAATTACAACAATTACAACAATTACAACAATTATCAATCAAATAACACGCAATCACAAAGAACAA
>NZ_KV811738.1:0-1399 GCF_001813195.1 Staphylococcus sp. HMSC065D05 | reverse complement strand
GGTTAGCTATATTTTTTTACTTTGCAACAGAACCCTCTTTTTAATATCCCCGACTGGCAATGCCGGGATAGACTGTAACATTCTCACGCATAAAATCCCCTTTCATTTTCTAATGTAAATCTATTACCTTATTATTAATTCAATTCGCTCATAATTAATCCTTTTTCTTATTACGCAAAATGGCCCGATTTAAGCACACCCTTTATTCCGTTAATGCGCCATGACAGCCATGATAATTACTAATACTAGGAGAAGTTAATAAATACGTAACCAACATGATTAACAATTATTAGAGGTCATCGTTCAAAATGGTATGCGTTTTGACACATCCACTATATATCCGTGTCGTTCTGTCCACTCCTGAATCCCATTCCAGAAATTCTCTAGCGATTCCAGAAGTTTCTCAGAGTCGGAAAGTTGACCAGACATTACGAACTGGCACAGATGGTCATAACCTGAAGGAAGATCTGATTGCTTAACTGCTTCAGTTAAGACCGAAGCGCTCGTCGTATAACAGATGCGATGATGCAGACCAATCAACATGGCACCTGCCATTGCTACCTGTACAGTCAAGGATGGTAGAAATGTTGTCGGTCCTTGCACACGAATATTACGCCATTTGCCTGCATATTCAAACAGCTCTTCTACGATAAGGGCACAAATCGCATCGTGGAACGTTTGGGCTTCTACCGATTTAGCAGTTTGATACACTTTCTCTAAGTATCCACCTGAATCATAAATCGGCAAAATAGAGAAAAATTGACCATGTGTAAGCGGCCAATCTGATTCCACCTGAGATGCATAATCTAGTAGAATCTCTTCGCTATCAAAATTCACTTCCACCTTCCACTCACCGGTTGTCCATTCATGGCTGAACTCTGCTTCCTCTGTTGACATGACACACATCATCTCAATATCCGAATAGGGCCCATCAGTCTGACGACCAAGAGAGCCATAAACACCAATAGCCTTAACATCATCCCCATATTTATCCAATATTCGTTCCTTAATTTCATGAACAATCTTCATTCTTTCTTCTCTAGTCATTATTATTGGTCCATTCACTATTCTCATTCCCTTTTCAGATAATTTTAGATTTGCTTTTCTAAATAAGAATATTTGGAGAGCACCGTTCTTATTCAGCTATTAATAACTCGTCTTCCTAAGCATCCTTCAATCCTTTTAATAACAATTATAGCATCTAATCTTCAACAAACTGGCCCGTTTGTTGAACTACTCTTTAATAAAATAATTTTTCCGTTCCCAATTCCACATTGCAATAATAGAAAATCCATCTTCATCGGCTTTTTCGTCATCATCTGTATGAATCAAATCGCCTTCTTCTGTGTCATCAAGGTTTAATTTTTGGTTCTGTTGCAAAGTTGAATTTATAGTATAA
>NZ_KV811737.1:0-1076 GCF_001813195.1 Staphylococcus sp. HMSC065D05 | reverse complement strand
TGGTTAGCTATATTTTTTACTTTGCAACAGAACCTTTTATTGTATACCTACTTTACACAATCCTACTCAAAATACTTATACTAAAGAAGAAAAGCAAAAAATTATAGATCAATGTCAAAAAAACGGAATACCTATTGTTGAAGATAGTATATATTCTGATTTATGGTTTGATGAAAAAAGACCGATGCCCATGAAATCTTTGAAAAATAGTGACAATGTTTTATATTTAGGAAGTTTATCTAAAACGGTAAGTCCTGGTCTGCGTATTGGATGGATAGTAGCAGATAAAAATGTAATTAATCACTTATCTGATTTAAAAATGCAGAATGACTATGGTGCTAGTTCTATATCACAATATATTGCCACAAAATGGCTAAATACTTATCATGAAAAACATATATCTGAATTAAAATTAGAATTAAAAAAACGTAAAGATATATTTATAGACGCCCTAAAAACTCATTTATCTATGTATGGTAGTTGGAATGACCCTAGTGGATCATTTTATATTTGGTTTGAGTTCTCTATATCAATAAACGTAAAAAAATTGTTTAATGAATCTATAAAAGAAAATATACTTATACAACCTGGAGAAATATATGATTCTAACTACAAAAACTACATTCGATTTTCTTACTCATACATTGATGAGAATGATATTAATAGAAGTTTAAAAAAATTAAGTAATATTATTAAAAAAATTAGAAATTGATTCCTAAGAACTTTCTTTACTTTGCATTCCTCTACTAACCAGTGTTATAATTTGATTAACAAATAGTGTACTAACATGATAAACACCGAGCCCGATAACTACTGCGAATAGTTATCGGGCTCTTTTGGTGTATTAGCTATATGTCGTCGCTAAATTACTTTTCACGATTATTCAGCCAATGAGAAAATAACGTGAGTATAACTCCTACTATGATAGGAGCTATAATAGTTACAAATAGTGTACTGAACATGATGTCACCTCCTTCCATGCTAAATACAGCACAGAAGTGAACGACGACTTTTGTATTATATCATTTCTAATAATTGAGTTACAGATAACTTCCGATAAGTCATTTTATGTAATG
>NZ_KV811736.1:0-95114 GCF_001813195.1 Staphylococcus sp. HMSC065D05 | reverse complement strand
TATATAATTCCCACTAATTGGGGTCAGTCCAAAATCGTCGTTGTTTTTTTGTTTAATATGCACTAGGTATTAGGAAAATTGAACTATTTATTGATAGAATATATATTAAACGTATACTATATTTATTAGGAGTAAAAAATGTCACTTAGTGCTATTGAAGGAGTTCACATTACAAAACAATTTAATAAGCAAAACATACTTAATGATTTAAATTTTAGAGTACCGAAACATTCAATAACGTTAGTAAATGGTAAAAATGGTTCAGGTAAAAGTATAACTTTAAAAATTATTGCTGGTTTAATTACTCAATTTGATGGATCATTATTAATAAATGGCAAAATTAGTTATGCTGTAGATATCTTTCCTAATAATTTAAGTTTAACGATTAACGAATATTTTGAATTTCTATTAAAAGTTCATTCTAATAATCAAACTAAAGTCAAACTTAATTACCTTATAAATCATCTTAAATTATCGTCATTTTTGAACCAAAAATTAAAAGACTGTTCAAAAAGTACAAAGCAGAAAGTCAATGTTATTCAATGTTTAATTAAAAACGCTGACATATATATTTTAGATGAACCATTTTCTGGATTAGATCAGAATGCTACAAAATTTCTGATAAATTATCTAGAGTGGTTAAAATTATCATCAACAATTATTTTAACATCTCATGAATTGAATCAACTTATAAATATTACTACGCATATCTTAAATATTGAAACAGGTATTTTTTATATTAACGATATAAATAAAAATCATTTAGTAGTTACTTCAAAACTAATTGTAGTTAAAAATGATTCTGTTACAATTAACTTACTAAAAGAAATACAAAATCAAAAAATTACATATACTGACAATAACAAAATATCCATCCAAACTAATCAAAACGATTTGAATTTAGTACTGAAACAATTAATCGTGCATAACTGTGAAATTCTTGAGATTAAGGATGTGAAAAACTTTTGATTGCATTTACACAATATCAGTTTAGAAATTATTTTAAATCTTATCAATTTATACCACCTATACTCTTCTTTGTGATATGGATCATCATTCAATATTTATACAAAGGTCAACCTATTCTTTCTAGTTATGCATCTAGCAGTATAGGCTTATTGATTATCTCGTGTTGGTTAACTATTAGCATTTGGAATTTAGAATCTTTGAACGAAAAATATTTGCTCTTTACCCAATTAGAATCTAAATTACTTTTTCTCATTAGTAAGTGGTTTTTCATATCTTTAATTCATTTAATGTTAATTTTACTATCTTTATTCTACCCATTAATACTAAATAGGTTTTCCGAAGATATTACTCTCAATCAATATATAATCGCACTAACGTTACATATTGTTGTAAGCATTATTGGGATGCTCATTTCTACTTTAATTCATAATATTAATTTCTTATCTTATAAGTACACTTTCCTATTTATAGCGCTTATAATAATTGTTAGTCTCAGTCGTCCTTCTTTAGTACAATCATATTCATTACTGAATTATATATTATGGGCAGTTCCTCCAATTGGAGATTTAATTACACTTTTTAAATCTGATACCCCTGATAATGCTATGTTGCTAATAAAAACTTTTACTATCTTTATTTATATTATAATCTTAATTGGTTTAAATATTATGATTTTCACTAAATCAGATCAAAAGTAATTTTAAATATAAGAATCGTTCATTCTAATAAAAAACTAAAAATAGTATCGAATGCAAATAAAAATACCTGTGAAGAAATTAAATAGCACCGATTTCTTTACAGGTAAACTATAACTTTTTAAATTCATCCATCATTGAGCAAGAAATATAACTTCTATAATCGCTAAGATAATAAACACAACAAATGCGATAGTAAAATATTTAAATCTTGGTTGTTGTTTATGATTTAAATTTGTAAATACCTCAATTGCGGAATAAACTGCTATTAGTACAGTAACTGCAAATATAATCCATAAATTAGACATACTCATGCCTCCTTGATTACTTCTTTAATTACATTTTAATACATACAAAATATTTAGCCAATCTGTATGTTTTATTTTTCTAATAAATAATAAATCAACAACAAATAAATATCTATCTTTATATGAGTGTTCATCATATTCAAGTGTTACAAAATACGTTATAATGTTATCTGTAAAGATAAATAGAGGAGTGTCAGTTAATGAGTGGACTTAGAAGTGTCACTTTAGGAACGAACGATTTATCTAAAACGAAAGAATTATTTAACCACATCATTGGTTTACAACATTCAACTAAAAATGAACATGCCATAAGATTTGGTGACGCTAATTTAAGTCCTGGAACGCGTGTTCACTTTGTTGAGGTTCCAGAGGAAGATTATAAAAATCCACACATAGATAGTGTTGGACTTAGAACACCTTCTGATTCTGGATTAGTAGAATATCAAACTATTTTTGACAAGTTTAATATATCCTATAGTTCAATCACTGAACTTAATGGACTTAAACATTTCACTTTTAAAGATCATAATCAACAAAAATTTGATATTTATTCTAACGAGTTAAATACTGGTATAGGCTTAGGTATGCCTACTTTCGATAGTCCTGTTAACCCTTTACATCAAGTTCAAGGCTTAGGTCCAGTCATTATTAAGGTGAACGAGTTATCTGTCACCACTTCTATTCTCACACAAGTATTTCAATTAGATTTATTTGCTGAATATCTTCCACATGAAGATGCACAACAACCTATTCAAGTGTTTCGTATAGGTGAAGGTGGTCTTGGTGGTGAAATCCATTTATTTGAAAGCGATGAAGATATTCAAATGAATACACACGGGCCTATTGAGCAAGTGGAATTCTCTACAAGTGATACTCAATTGTATCTTCAAGCAAAAAATCGTTTAGATGAGATAGGTGTTCCATATCAAACTCTTGAACAGGATACTTCAGAATCTCTTAGAATCACTGAAAATAGTGGCATTTCATTTATTTATACACTTGAAAAGTAAATATGATTTAAGGATGGTTATTACATGTTACATGAAACTTGGAAAGAACGTACACCAATTAAAAAAGTAGAAGTGACAAATACTGATGCCAAAAAATTTACAGTTGCAGATATGCTAACTATCGGCAAACAGTATGATGTTATTAACGAAACTGAAGAATATTATCAAATTATAGATAATTCAGGTTTAGTAGGTGGCTATTACAAAGACTACTTCAAAGAGATATAATTTAATCTCTTTCAACTAAATACGTTATCATTGCAATGGATATATTTTTCAATCATCAGTTTACATTAACTCAATAATGACTAAATAAGTCATTTATTTTAATCATTTTAAATAAGACTAAGACTATGCACCAAAAACTAATGTCTTAGTCTTTTTTAACATTAAAGGATGGGAATTATGGTACAAACAGTTTACAAAAATTCAGATCAAACAGTTTTTGAGGATGCTAAAGCTTTATTTCAATTAAATAAGAACATACTACTAAAAGGGCCAACAGGATCAGGAAAAACCAAGCTTGCCGAAACGTTAAGTCATGTTATGAATTTACCTATGCATCAAGTTAATTGTTCAGTAGATCTAGATACTGAAAGCTTATTAGGTTTTAAAACAATTCAAACTAATGAAGAAGGTCACCAAGAAATTGTCTTCATTGATGGTCCTGTAATAAAAGCAATGAAAGAAGGTCACATTTTATATATAGATGAAATTAATATGGCAAAACCGGAAACATTACCTATACTTAACGGTGTATTAGATTATCGACGTCAATTGACAAACCCTTATACTGGTGAAGTGATTAAAGCAGCTCCTGGATTTAATGTAATTGCTGCTATTAATGAAGGTTATGTAGGAACATTACCAATGAATGAGGCTTTAAAAAATAGATTTATCGTCATAGAAGTAGATTATATAGATGGTGACATTCTTAAAACAGTCATTAAAGAGCAAAGTAAATTACAAGATGAACAATTGATTCAACATATCATTAAATTTAACGAAGATTTACGTACTATGACCAAGCAAGGTCAAATTTCTGAAGAGGCTGCAAGTATTCGAGCTTTAATCGACCTTAGTGATTTAGCAACTGTCATGCCTATTGAACGTGCGGTACAACGTACAATTATTGATAAATTAGAGGATGAGCGAGAACAACAAGCGATACTTAACGCTATCGAGCTTAATTTTTAAAGAGGGATAAAAATGAGTGATCGTTTTATAAAATTCAACGATGAACAATTAGATGCAAAACAAGTAATGATGTTACAAGACTTAGCACGTTTACTTTTAAAAAATGAACAAACACAAGTTAAAATACAAAAATTCCCTTACTATAATCCTTATAGTAATACACTCATTGCGAGTTGGTTTTGGTCTCATAGACCGAAACATATTGAACAAGCTGGACTGAAAACAGATGTCTTACTCGCAACGTATGGATATCTGAATATGGATCTTTCAATCATCAATCAAGTTTTACACAACAATGATTTCGAACACCCTAAGTTCTTTCATCAATTATTTAAACTTTTAGAGGATGTACGTATATTTGAACATATTAGACAACAAAGACCTAGCACTACAAAAATGATTGATTTACGCATAGAAACACGATTATCTTTCACAGAATCTCAAATTAATTTTTACAAAACTAAAACTGTATATACTGATTTACTTTTTCTTTATTTAGAGCATGCATTTTTAAGTCAAAACTTTTTTAATATTCCATCCATACATCCAGCATTTGATGACATTTTAGTTCATATGTATCAGTACTTACCAAATATTTTTCAGAATCATACATCAGAAGATAATATGTATTTAGCAGAACGTATCATGTATCAAGTGGATGATTTATTAAAGGAAGATATGCTAAATGAATATTACTACTTACCTCAAAAATTATATGAAGATATTTATGCAGATAGTTTTGAAGACTTAAAACGTACAGATGCGAGCAATACTGATGGTAAAGATAATCATCAGACAGAGGAAGATGTAGAAACAGCTGAAGCTGAAACAAAAGCCGCAGACAGTGAGTCTAAAGGCGGGGCATATTTAGAAATGGAGCTACATGAGGGTGAAAACAGTGAAGTTATGGCTGATAATGATACGGCTCGAGAAGGTGACAGCACTGATGATATGACTGATATGATGACTAAAAAAGGTAAAGGGTCAGAAAATACACTTGATCACGATGAAGGTGGATTTACAGGACAAAACCAGACTTTTGCTTTAAAAGGCATTAATAAAGACGTAAGTATTGAATGGAATATCCCTGATATTACACCGCAAAATGTGATAGATTATCAATATTCAAAAAATGATGTACAGTTTGAAATTAAAGATTTAATACAAATTATCGAAAAGACCATCGACAGAGAACATGAAGATGAAAGACACAATTTAACAAAGGGACGCTTACAAAAAGACCTTATTAATTGGTTTATTGATGATCAATTTAAGTTATTTTACAAAAAACAGGATTTAAGCAAGACTTTCGATGCAACATTTACATTACTCATCGATGCATCAGCGAGTATGCACGATAAAATGGATGAAACGATCAAGGGTGTCGTTTTGTTCCATGAAACTTTAAAATCTTTGAATATTAAACATGAAATACTAGCATTTAATGAAGATGCTTTTGAAGCTGACGAACGTCAACAACCAAATATCATTGATGAAATCATTAATTATAATTACTCTATCTTTGAAAAAGAAGGCCCACGTATCATGACATTAGAACCTCAAGATGATAATCGTGATGGCGTAGCTATCAGAATTGCGAGCGAGCGTTTATTACAAAGAAGTCATGAACAACGCTTTTTAATCGTATTCTCAGATGGAGAACCGTCTGCATTTAATTACAGTCAAGATGGTATTTTAGATACGTATGAAGCTGTTGAACGTGCGCGCAAATTTGGTATAGAAGTATTTAATGTCTTTCTTAGCCAAGAGCCAATTACTGAAGACATCGAACAAACCATTCATAACATATATGGCCAATTTGCTATATTTGTCGAAGGCGTGGAACATTTACCGAGTCACTTATCACCATTACTAAAAAAATTGTTACTTAAATCTTTATAAAAGTTAGTTTATCAATTCAAAATTTCTAACTTGTAACTTCATTAATATAAATCATTACGTATTTTTGACGAAGTAATTACATCAATTGTATAATGTTTTAATTTTCTGAAATTTTATATAGACTAATATTTCTTTATTATGATAGAATATTGAATGTTGCATTATTAGATAAAAAGGAGCAGCATTATGAATAAAAATACGTGGATTATAGGCTTTACTTTATTCGCTATGTTTTTTGGCGCAGGTAACCTTATATTTCCAACACAACTTGGACTCGAAAGTGGTCATTTCTTTTGGCCAGCCATACTAGCCTTTGCACTTACGGGTATTGGATTACCGCTTCTTGGCGTTGTGGTAGGCGCGCTTGATAAACATGGTTATATTGGGTCTTTTAATAAAATATCACCACGATTTTCATTAATATTTTTGATTATCATCTATCTCACTATAGGACCATTATTTGCGATACCACGTACAGCTTCAACTTCATTTGAAATGACTGTTACTCCTATTGCACATAATAGTGGGAATTTAGCATTATTTATTTTTACAGTAATCTATTTTTTAATCGTTCTTTATTTATGCTTGAATCCTAATAAGATGATAGATCGTATTGGTTCATTACTTACACCTTTATTACTTATTACCATTGTCGCTATGATCATTAAAGGTTTTGTAGATTTTGGTGGACATTCTTCAAATTACGGCATGACAAATGCTTATCATTCCAATTTAAGTGGATTTTCACAAGGATTTACACAAGGTTACCTTACAATGGATGCTATTGCTTCTATTGCGTTTTCAATGATTGTTGTTAATGCGATTAAAACAACAGGAATACAGCATGCTGATAAAATCTTTAAACAGACCATTATTGCTGGTCTCATAGCTGCAATCGCATTAGTATTTATATATATTTCGCTAGGGTACATAGGCAATCATATCAATATTCCTTCAGATACTCTAAAGGAATTGAAAGCTAAAGATCAAAATATAGGGACGTATTTACTCACAACAATGGCAATGAAGGGCTTTGGTACTTTCGGAAAATACTTACTTGGTATTATCGTATCATTAGCATGTTTAACTACTGCTTGTGGATTAATCGTATCAGTAAGTGAATATTTCCACAGAATAATACCTAAGATACCTTATAAAGTATTTGTGGTGTTTTTCATTTTAGTTAGTTTCATTTTAGCTAACCAAGGACTTAATTCCGTAATTAAAATGTCAGTCCCTGTACTCAGTGTAATCTATCCAGTGGCTATTACAGTTATTTTGTTAATACTCATTGCTCGCTTCATACCTACAAAACGTATTGCACAACAAATACCGTTAATTATTGTAGCAATTGAATCAATCTTAAGCTTAATAACGACACAAGGGTGGATACGTATTTCATTTATAGATAGTTTACCTTTAAAAGAATATTCACTTGAATGGTTCCCAATTGCTGTTGTAGCAACTCTTGTTGGTTACATGATTAGTTATTTTGTTAAACAATCTAACATTGTATATCAAAAAGAATAAGTAAATTTAAAATAAAAAACACTCGTCAAATAAGTGATAGACTAAATCTAAATCACATGTGACGAGTGTTTTTTATTATTTGCGCATAGCTAATAGATGCTGCTTCAAATCTTGTTCTAATTCATTAAGTTCCTTCTCTGCAACTTGACGTTTCTGCCTACCATCTTCTTGAATTTGAAGTGTTTGTTCAATTGTTTCAATAATGTCATTTTGTGTTGTCTTTAACGTTTCGATGTCAACGATGCCACGCTCATTCTCAGCTGCCGTTTCAATAGCGTTTTTCTTTAACATTGACGCATTTTGAGTAAGTAACTCATTCGTAGTATCGGTAACCGAACGTTGTGCTGAAACAGCATTTCTTTGTCTCATCAAAGTAAGGGCAATAGCCATTTGATTTTTCCATAAAGGAATACTTGTTAAAATTGAACTTTGAATTTTTTCGGCTAAAGCTTGGTTGACATTTTGTATCATACGGATTTGAGGTGCAGTTTGAATAGCAATTTGCCTAGATAATTGTAAATCATAAATGCGCTTATCTAAACGATCAACAAACTGTTCCATATCAGCAGTTGCCTGAATATCCATTTGATTACCAGTTTGATGCGCCTTTTCTCGTAACTGGGGTATGGTTTCTGTCAATATTTCTTTTTTCTTTTTCTGAGCCGCTAAGATATATAAAGAAACGTTATCAAAATAAGTTTTATTTTCCTGATATAATTGATCAAGAAATTCAACATCTTTCGTTAACTGATCTTTATGTTTTTCTAATTGAATAGTAATACGATCAATTTGAGAACTTACAGATTGCATTCTAGAAAACACTTCATTAATAGAAGCTTTAGTACGTTTAAATAAACGCTTTAATCTAGATTGTTTTTCTGGATTTATGTCATTTGGATTTACAGATTTTAATTTTCCCATTAATTGACTTAAAGTTTCCCCAACTGGTCCCATATCTTTTGATTGAACGTCATCTAAAATTTGATGAGAAAAATGAGACATCTTTTGTTGAAGATTAGCACCATATTTTAATAATCCTTCATGGTTAAGTGGCTCAATTTGCTCACTTATTGATTTAATTCTTTGTTTATCATTTTCAGTTAATTGCATTTCAAGATCTTCAGCGATTGTATGATGATCAGTTGATTGATTATCCATATAGTAATCAAGTGGATGTGATTGATTACTACTTTGTTCACTTACCATCTCACTCATCTCTCCATTTCTATTAATTATTATGTCGACGTTGCTGTTCTAATCTATTTAATTCTATTTCAACATCTAGTCGCTCATAATCTTCCTCATTAAGCCTTTTAAGATCAGCAATGAGCGTTCTTTTTATTTCATCTAGAGTAATACGTGTTTGTTCTAATTTTAGCTTTTCATCTTGCGACTTACGTGGCATTCTTGCAAGACGTGTATACGAGTCTACTAAGTTAAGGGCATTATCTAAATGAGAATAGAAAAAGCTTTCAACTTTAAAAAACATCGCGGGTCTTTGCTTAATGCTTGTATGAATAGAACGAGAAATTCGATATATATCATTTACTTGTCTAAAATCTTTGATTGAACGAATATTAATAAATGACTTTAAGATAGTTCTAATTTTAGTATGTGCATGATGAAGCTGTGATTGAACATATCTGTAATCTCTTCTTGATAAACCAATTTCATTAAGATACTTTCGTGAAGTGAGCCTTTGCGTAGGGAAGTATGATGCAATGAAACTACCAAAACTGATAAGCATGTCTATAATGAATGATAAATCCAACGCAAAAACAGTAATAAGCCAAACAATAAAGGCCACTGGTATACCCACTAACACTCCAAATATACGTGAAATGTTATATCTCAAGTGTCATCTTCCTTTATATTAAAGTCTTATATTATAAACCTAAATTGTCTTAAACTCTGATAAAGATTCATCAAGGTCTAATTCTTCAATATTGTAATTAGACACTTGTGAAGCCGGTGAAGCACCTTGGATCACAGAATCAATAAACTGTTCTAATTCTGTATCGTCGCCCTGAGCATATATATCTACATAGTCCTCAACATTTTGGACTGTACCTTTAATATTAAATTGATGAGCAATACGTTGCGTGTAAAATCTAAATCCTACACCTTGTACTGTACCAAAAACTTGAATATGTTTACGTTGCATAAAATCACCTCTTGTCTTTATTATACGTATTTTAATTGTAAAAAACTAATATTTGCTATTCAAAAAATTGTTTATATCACAAGGCTTGAAACTTGATTTTAAAACATGAAAAGTTAAAATTATTGTTGTAGCTTTATAGTAGGGAAGGGGAAATTATTATGTGGACAGTAGTCAAGATCAGGGCTGACTACGAAGGTTGGTGGCTATTTGATGATTGGCCACAAAAAATTGTGGAGCAATCAGAATTTACTACATACGAACAAATGATGGAGTATTACATAAATGTACTAAACCATAGTAAGAAATGTTACGACAATTATGTAGTAGGAAAGTATAATATACATGCTTTTTACAACAATTGTGATTTAAACTTTTGTGAAGACTGTGAGGAAGATTTACAAATATTTTATAGTTTTATTATTTTAAAAAATAATGAGGTTTATTTTAATCTTCCAAAAATAGATTGAATGATAATTTTCTATAATTGTATTGCAATTTAGCTATGACTAAACTATAATGATTATTAAGCAATTGTTTTATTCCATATTGCAAAGAATATTTGATTTATATTAGATTTTAGACATGTATTTTTTGTAATATGCGAATAATGCATATTGAAAGAATTTAGTCTTGGAGGTTTCAGAGTTATGAAACAAGGTACAGTTAAATGGTTTAATGCCGAAAAAGGTTTTGGTTTCATCGAAGTTGAAGGAGAAAACGACGTATTCGTACACTTCTCAGCAATTAACCAAGAAGGATACAAATCATTAGAAGAAGGTCAATCAGTTGAATTTGAAGTAGTTGAAGGCGATCGCGGTCCTCAAGCTGCAAACGTTGTTAAACTATAATAAATAGATTGTAATCATTGACTTTAACTAACACCTTACCAAGCAGTAAGGTGTTTTTTATATCAATACATACCGTATCACAGAAAGAAATTAATTTTAATTTCTTTCTGTTTTTTATGCCCAAAATAAGAATTATGACTATCTCATTATTTTTTTGCATGTCTGTGTTTAAAGAAAAGCATAACTTCTCCAAAACTTTCATTAAATAATATAGTCTACAATATAATTATTTATTGATTTATTATTTTAAACTCTTTATAATATAAGTAATAAGTAGGGGGAAGGAGATATTGTTATGCCAAATCCTTTTAAATTATTGCAGGTTTCAATTGGTCGTTTTTATTTTGGTTACCGTGGTCGTTTCATTAAATGGTAAATTTTAAAATTGAAAAATTAAGACTAAATAATTTATTCATATATCAGTATGATTTTATGTTATGTGGTCATAAAGATTACAGACAATATTAATAAAATCAAGTTTTTCCCTTCAAATTTCACAAATTTAGATACCGATAAAAGTTTTATTTTAAACTTATCAATAATGAGCTCTATTACTATTGTTTATATAATCATTATTTACCTCTTAGCAATTAGTATTTTCAGAAAAATTCAATTTTAAATTTCATTTAATTTAAAGTAAGTAAAAACGCCTCGGATAGATATACTGAACCTATCCAAGGCGTTTTTAAATAGTTTTTAAGCGATATCATATTGATAGTAGATGCGCTTTTACTCGCTCACTTTTTAGAATTATTTTGTATCATTAATAATTAATTGTCTCAATGATTGACGTTTAATCACTTCACGTGCTTTTCCATCTTTCAAGAAAAATACTGAAGGTTTTTGCATTTGATTATAATTTGAAGCCATTGAATAATGATACGCACCAGTAGAAAGTACTGCTAGATAATCACCTCTATGAACAGAAGAGGGTAATTGAGCATCTCGTACGATAATATCACCAGATTCACAGAGTTTACCTGCAATTGTTACAGATTCATTAGCTTTTTCATTTCTGTTAACTAACAACGCCTCATACTGTGCACCATAAAGTGCAGTTCGTATGTGATCACTCATTCCGCCATCAACTGATACATATTTATTAACTCCAGGAATATCTTTAATTGTACCAACCTCATATAAAGTGATACCTGCTTCTCCAACAATTGAACGGCCAGGTTCTATCCCAATTTCAGGAATATTGTACTGCAATGCTTGTGCAGTTTCTTTAATAGCTTCAGTAATTTCAGATATTCCTTGCTCAATAGGGAAGCTTTCATCTCCTTCGACATATTTAATTCCGAAACCACCACCTATGTTAAGCAAACTCACTTCAATTCGTTCACTTACTAACCAATTAAGCACAATTTTAGCTGTCTTAATCATCGCCTCAGTGCCTTCGATTTGAGAGCCAATATGGAAATGTATTCCTTTAAGTTGCAAATGTTTCGTTGCTTTTACTTTATTAACTGCATTTAATGCTAGACCGTGTTTGATTGATAATCCAAATTTACTATCTTCCTGTCCAGTTTGAATAAATTTATGTGTATGTGCTTCAACACCAGGGTTCACACGTAATACAACATCCACATTACTATCAGCATATTTATCAATAAGATCTATTTCCTCGAGCGTATCCACTACAAAATAACCAATCTGATTATCTAATGCATATTGAATCTCGCGTTTCGTCTTGTTGTTCCCATGGAAGTGAATACGTTTCGAATCAAATCCTGCTTCAAGAGCAGTATAAAGTTCACCTTCAGAAACAACATCTAATTGTAAATTTTCTTCATCAATTAATTTGACCATCTGAATACATGTGAAAGCTTTTGAGGCATAAGATATATTGTAGCTTAAACCACTTGCTTCAAATGCTTTATGATATCGTCTTATCTGATTACGAATTTGGTCTTCATCGTAAACAATCGAGGGTGTACCAAAACTTTGTGCAATAGTTTTTAAGCTTGTACCTCCCATTGTCAGTTCGCCGTTATCGTTATAATTAACTACCATTTATAAATACTCCTTTATAAGAGAATCGTGATTCATTGCGCTTAATTGTTCTGAATTTGCGCCAACACCTTTAAATGTAAATTCATCTATGCGTATATCCTTATTATATAATATGACTTCGTCTTGTGCATGAACTTCGTCATCAACTTCAATAAACATATGACTCATCATTAATGCTCTAATTGGATATCGCTTACCATTAATTATAGCTTCGTGTTTTGCTCTTGATTTTAGAATACCATCGCCATAACCTATATCAACAACAGCTAATTGAGTGTGGTCATTCTTTACTTCGAAGGCGAAACTATATCCACAATAATCACCTTTATTTACATCACGAACTTGTATAACATTACCTTTAACAGTCAAAGATTGAGTAATGCGTTCTTCATTTATAAGACTATATGGTCTTGAACCATAAAGGGCAATTCCAACTCTAGCATGAGTGTGATGAGGAAGTAACATTTGATTCTCACGAAAATAACTTGCACTATTTTGTGAATGTATCATATCAAAATGATAATTTTCATTTAAAAGTGTATTTATCAAGTTTAACCAAGCATCACGTTCCATTTTATATTCATCTACGTCAAATTCGTCTGCATAGCCAAAATGCGTCCATATTCCTGAAATAATCATTTTATCTTGATTATTTTGATCATGATCTTTTAAAACTTCACGTATTTCTTCGATATTTCTAAAACCAGAACGATGTAATAAATTTTCATATTCTAAATGTACATGAATGCCTTTTAAATCTTGTTTATATTTATAATAATAGTTTAAAGAGGGGAGTGTCATATGAATATCATAACGTTTTACTAAATCAAAATCATAAACAGGATTCATTAAAAATATAGTTGCTTCAGGTGCTATTTTTCTAACTCGTATAGCTTCATTTAATGAAGTTGTGCTAAATGTATTAATTTCCGCTTTTAAAAATGTTTTCACTGCAAACTCAAGTCCATAATGATATGCATTGTTTTTTACAACTGCCATTATTGGCTCGTTATTTTTTACTTTTACTGCATTCTGATAAAATGCTTCTGTATCTAATGACCAAATTGCTGTCAATTGCTTTACACCTCTTTATAATTTCTTAACAAATGCTCGTAATAATTTACAACGTCAATTAATATTTTCTCATCAAAATTAAGATGTGCAGTATGAAGACCAGTCACAAAACCTTTTTCCTTGTTTTGAGTACCAACAAATACAAAATATGAAGGGGCAAGTTGTTGACCATAAAAACTAAAATCTTCACCGAACAGGAAGGGGAGCTTTTTTTCAACAACTTCTAAATTTGCACCTTCTATAGCGTTCTCAACGGCTTGACGTAATTGTGGATGATTCATTGTTGGTGGATATCCTTCTTCAAATTTAACCTCACATTCAACATTAAATAATAATTGAACACTTTCCGCTATTTTATGCATTTGGTGTTTTACAATAGCCAAATCTTCAGTGTCATATGTACGAATAGTACCTTCAAGATAACCATGACTCGGTACTGTATTAATAGCTTCACCAGCTTCAAAATGACCCATATGAATAATGTTACGTTTCAATCCATTCAAATGAAACTGTTGGATTTGACCGATTTGACTTAAGACATGTTGTAACCCCTCACCACATGAATGACCTTGCTCCTTATCAGCAACATGACTTGATAATCCTTTTAAAAAGAAGCGATATTCAGTGGCACTTGCAGTGATTTCTTCATCCCGAATTACAATTTTACCTTCTTTTTCAAACGGATTAACGTGAAAACCAAATACCGCTTCAATAGGGTACTTGTCAAAAGCGCCAGCTTTGATTAAGCGATTAGCTCCTCCACCAGTTTCTTCGGCAGGTTGAAATATAAA
Organism: Staphylococcus sp. HMSC065D05; assembly: GCF_001813195.1. NCBI lineage: Bacteria > Bacillati > Bacillota > Bacilli > Caryophanales > Staphylococcaceae > Staphylococcus > Staphylococcus sp. HMSC065D05. The sequence goes on along the minus strand of NZ_KV811736.1, from coordinate 80,610 downwards.
CACTACATTATGAGGTAATTCAGATTTGTCATACAATGCTTTACACCTTTTAACAAAAAGCATAAGTGCTGTCGTATGTCCATCATGACCACACGCGTGCATGACGTGATCATTTTTACTTTTAAAATCAATATCATTTTCTTCATAAATTGGTAACGCGTCTATATCTGCTCTGAATGCAATAGTGTGATGACTATTACCTTCCAAATAAGCAATAACACCAGTTTTAAGTGGTCGGTCGTAAGGTACGCCTAAATCCTCTAAAAATGATGTTATATACGATGTCGTCTCAAATTCATGTAAACTTAATTCTGGATATTGATGTAAATGTCTTCTGTGCAATGTAACGAATTCTAACTCGTTCATAAAATCATCCATCCCTTGTATAACTATTTCATTAATATTTCAATGTGTATCATTCTATAATAAAAAGGCGAAATGAATGATTAATGCATCCTATATAAATTAATCATTGGATTCCACCTTGAACATATTTTTTATCTACACAATTATTCTATGTCGTTATTCATTATTTAATTTACGCAGTGCAGACACAATCTCACGTTTTGAGTCTTGTACTTCTGAAGTTTGTTTAATTACTTTAGCAGGCGTACCAGCAACTACAGCACCAGCTGGCACATCTTGAGTTACAATAGCTCCAGCTGCTACAATAGCTCCTGCACCAACGCGTACACCTTCAAGAATAACAGCATTTGCTCCAATTAAAACATTGTCTTCAATGACAACTGGGGAAGCACTTGGAGGTTCAATGACACCAGCTAAAACAGCTCCTGCACCAACATGAACATTTTTTCCTGTTGTAGCTCGGCCACCAAGTGTTGCGTTCATGTCTATCATTGTTCCTTCACCTACAATAGCTCCAATATTAATCGTAGCACCCATCATAACCACAGCACCATCTTCAATGATAGCTTGCTCACGAATAAACGCACCTGGCTCAATACGAGCATTTGTGTTTGTTAAATCTTTAAGCGGTATAGCTGAATTACGACGATCCATCTCAATTTCTAATTCAGTGATTAATGAATGATTTTGTTGATAAAATTGTTTCCATTCATCTGCTTCACAGAAAATTACTTTTGAATGTTCTGAGCCAAAAACTTTAAAAGATTCTGGAAATGTCACATTTGTAAAATGACCATTTACATAAACTTTGAGTGGTGTTGATTTCTTAGCATCGCTAATATATTGAATGATTTCTTGAGCTGATAAATGTTGTACCATAATTTGAATAACTCCTTTGATTTATAGATTATTAAAAGTATAAAAACCTGGGTTTTTGTGAATTAATTTTTCTGCAGCGCCAATGGCACCATTTGCAAAGATATCTTTTGATTGTGCTCTATGTGAGATAGTAATTGTTTCATCAGTACCTGCAAATAAAATGTCATGTTCCCCGACAATCGTACCGCCACGAACAGCATGTATACCTATCTCATCATGTGTACGCTTCTCAGTTTTTTCGTGTCTATCATAAACAGGTGAGACATTGTCACGTAATTCTTTAATGACATCATACAATTTAACTAATGTGCCACTAGGAGCATCGACTTTTTTATTATGATGCGCTTCTGTCAGTTCGATATCGAAATCTTCGAGTAAGGGAACTGCAGTTTCTAATATTTTAGTTAATGCATGGACACCATAACTCATATTTGCACTAAAAAATACAGGTGTTCTTTGACTTAGCGTTTCCAATTTTTGTATTAACGTTTCTTTTTCACCTGTAGTTGCGATGACAAGAGGCAGATTGAATTGTTCTTCTAATAGAGGAAAGAGCAATTCAGGATTTGAAAAGTCAATAGCAACATCAGCTTCTTTACATTCACTAATGTGTTTATATTGAGAATAAGGTGTCGATGATTTTGGAGTTCTGTCTATGACTCCAACAATTTCATGACCTTTATCTTCAGCTAATCGTGCAACTCTTTGATTCATTGCACCATATCCAATTAGAAGTATGTTCATTATTGTTCACCTGCTTTAAATTGTTCAAATGCTCTTTCAACTTGTTTACATTGTGCTTCTTCTAGAGGCACTAATGGTAATCTCACTTCGTAATGACCATAACCCAAATATGCAGTTAGAACTTTAATAGGTATTGGGTTAACGTCAAGTGACAACGCTTCTAACAATTTTTCAATAGGTTTAAAGTAATTAGTAATATCGGTTTCATTTTGTCTATTATCATATAAATATTGAAATTCTTGTGGAATTACATTCGCAATTACAGAGATGACACCATTACCTCCACGTTGATAGAACTTCACAATATTGTCGTCATTCCCACTATATAATGCAAATTCATTTGCATTAATACGTTGTTTTACTTCATCAAAATACTCAAAATCATTTGTCGCATCTTTTAAAGCAACGATATATGGATTATGACTGAGAATTTCAACTGTTTCTGGCTCTATCGTCATGTTTGTTCGTGAGGGCACATTGTAAAGAATTACTGGTAATTTCACTTCATTTGCGATTGTCTCAAAATGTTGAATTAAACCACGCTGATTCGTTTTGTTGTAATAGGGCGTAATCAACATGACCGCATCTGCACCAATTTCTTTAGCACGTATTGAAGCTTGAATTGATTTATACGTATTATTAGTGCCAGTACCCGCAATAACAGGAACGCTATGATTTACGAGTTTAACTACTGTTGCCAATACTTTCTCTTTTTCTTCGTCAGTTAATGTAGGACTTTCTGCTGTAGTGCCATTCACTATAATTGCTTGGATATTGTTATCTAAAAGAAATTGAACATGTCTTTCTAATGCGTCGAAATCAACCTCATTATTGGTAAAGGGAGTCGCTAATGCTACACCAACGCCTTCAAACATGTGTGTCATATTATCTTGCCCCTTTCAAAGTTAAAATTTGTTCTAATACTTGAACTGCATTTAATGCTGCGCCTTTGAGTAAATTATCAGAGGTACACCATACGTGAAATGTATTTTCAAGAGAGTCATCTCGGCGAATACGTCCTACAAATACTTCATCTTTGCCAGTAGAATGAATGGCTAATGGATATTCATTTTTACTTGGATTATCTACAAGAACAACACGTTGATCTTGTGCAAATAATTCTTGTATCTCTTTAACTGTAGTATCTTGATTTAAAGTCACATCGATTTCAATACTGTGACTATCTTGTACTGGTACACGTACACATGTGGCAGTTACTTTTAAGTTTTGGTCGTTAAGAATTTTTTTCGTTTCATCAATCATTTTTTGTTCTTCTTTTGTATACCCATTTTCAAGAAAAACATCTATATGTGGTAATACATTATTGTAAATTGGATAGGGATATGCTTCAGGTTCTTTTCCATTAGCGCCTTCAGTTAAATCTCTTTTACCTTTAACACCAGAACCTGATACAGCTTGATAAGTCGTATAAGCGACACGTTTTAATCCATATGCATCTTGCAAAATTTTAAGAGGTACAACTGATTGAATTGTTGAGCAATTTGGATTAGCAATAATGCCACGTGTAAATTGAGGCTCATTCACTTCTGGAACAATTAAATCGACATCTTCAGCCATTCTCCATTGACTTGAATTATCAATAACAATGGCTCCAGCCGCCTCAAATAGTGGGGCAAAGTGCTCACTTGTGCTACCTCCCGCACTCATTAAAACATAATCAAAATGTTCACTTGCTGCTTCATCAGTTAATTCTTGAACAGTATACGATTGTCCTTGAAATTCAACTTTTTTTCCTGCTGAGCGAGCAGAAGAAAATAATACTAATTCATCAAAAGGTATTTGTTTTCGATCTAGTGTCTCTAACATTTTTGTTCCAACTAATCCTGTTGCTCCAGCTACTGCTAATCTTGTCATAATTAATAGTCACTCCATTCTTAATATTAGTAATTTTTAGAAAATTTATAATAAATATATCACATGAATGCTAAATTTCGAAGGCATGATACAATTCTTCTACTGCTTTTTCACCATTTTCTTCGTCTATCACATAAGATATGCTAATTTCCGATGTCGTCGTTTGATAAAATGGAATGTCTGAATTGATAAGCGTCATAAAAGCTTTTGATGCTACTCCTGACATATCTCTCATACCTGATCCAATTAAAGATATTTTGACATATGCTTCATTAATTTTATAATCAAGTGCTGAGAAGTGTGTGGATAAATTTTCCAAAATTGAAGAAATTTGATGTGCATCACTATCTTTAATTGAAAAAGATAATTGTAAACCTTCTAAATTTACAATTTGAGAAATCATATCAACATTTACAGATTCTTCTTCCAATACGGTAAACAATTGTGTTAGTAACTGATTATCCGGTAGGGGATAACTTATCGTGACGTGCATCATGTGTGTATCCAATGCAACACCAGTTACTGCTTTTTTTTCTAATAAATCACTTTTAGACATAATCCATGTTCCTTTCATATTTGATAAAGTTCTTCCTAAGTAAAGAGGAATATCATAATTCTTGGCTAATTCAACACTTCTCGTTTCAAGTACACCTGCACCAAGCGCACTCATTTCCATCATTTCCTCATAAGAGACATATTCTAAACGCTTCGCTTCATTTAGTATTCTAGGATCTGTTGCATACACACCATCAACGTCAGTATAAATTTCACAAGGTATCTGATTGCTTGCTGCTAAAGCTACAGCTGTAGTATCAGAACCACCTCGTCCAAGTGTAGTAAGTTCGAAATCATCGTTTATACCTTGAAATCCAGCTACAACTAAAATGTCATGATCTTTAAAAGCCTCATCAAAAATATTGGGATTAATTTCTGCTATTTTACTTTTTAAGTGATGTCCTACAGTCTTAATGCCAGCTTGATAACCTGTCATTGCTTTAGCATTTACACCTATGTCATTAAGTACCATAGAAAGGTAAGAAACCGTTTGTTGTTCACCAGTTGTTAATAGCAATGCGAGTTCTTGATCTTTAGGGGTAGAAGTAAGACTTGATACATTATTCATCAATTGATCAGTTGTCTTACCCATAGCACTAACAACAACGATTAATTCCTCACCATCTTCAATGCGTGTTTTAAGCATTTCAGCGATATTTTTTATTTTTTTAAAATCACTGACGGAAGAACCGCCAAATTTTAAAACGCTTCTATTCAATTTCAGTCCTCCTATAATTAGAGGAGACATACACAGTATAAAAAAGAACAAGTTCGGAATGCCGAACTTGTTCTACATTTATGTACAAGTGATGCACTCCATTATTTAATAATAATGACAAACTTATAGCTCTTAACCATTAAGTCCAACGATTCATAACTGCTATTATGAATCATTTCGGCATCTCACCCTTTTAACTCTATAATTGTTAGCAGACAAATTATCTAAAGTTTACTCATGATTGATGCGCCTCATCAAAATCTTATTCAATTGATATGTTTTCATTATACATAGACAATATATCTATGTAAACCAATATTTTAGATTTTTAAAAATATACTGAAAATTTACGTGTGAATTCACATGATAAGTAATTTTTATAAATTTAATACGCTTATTACAAATTAAACACCTTATCTAGATTTTTAAGTATTAGTATTTAAAAGTATGTATTTTTAATTTTTGATCAATATTAAAAGTTTATAACTGAAACGATAACAATATTAATCTAATACCCATAACAACCGAATAAAGATTAAATGATATAAACAAAGAGTCTGAGACTTTGATAAATGTCCCGGACTCTTGTATAAATGTTAAAACAATTATTAATTATTTTGTAATACGCCAATTTCTTGTAAGTATTCCTCATAAGGTACTTCTTTAGAAAGGGCACCAGCTTGATTCAAGTCAATCACTCGATTTGCGATTGTATTAATAAATTCAAAATCATAAGAAGTGAAGATGATAGAACCTTTAAATGATTTTAATCCATCATTTACAGCAGTGATACTTTCCAAATCTAAATGGTTTGTTGGCTCGTCAAGTAAAAGTACATTAGCACTTGATAGCATCATTTTACTTAACATGCAACGTACTTTTTCTCCACCTGAAAGCACGCTTGCTTTTTTCTTAACTTCCTCACCACTAAATAACATGCGTCCTAAGAAACCACGTAAAAATGTTTCAGTTTGTTCGTCTTCTGGGGCGTATTGACGTAACCATTCAACTAGATTCATATCGACATCATCAAAGAATTCAGAGTTATCTTTAGGGAAGTAACTTAAAGATGTCGTTACGCCCCATTTAAATGTACCTTCATCTGGTTCCATTTCTCCAGCTAAAATTTTTAACAATGTTGTTTTAGCAATTTCGCTATCACCAACTAAAATAGCTTTATCATTAGGATTCATAGTGAATGAAACATTGTCTAGTACCTTTTCGCCGTCAATTGTTTTAGAAAGATTTTCTACTGTAAGTAAATCATTTCCAATTTCACGTTCAGGGGTAAATTTCACGTAAGGGTATCTACGAGATGATGGCTGGATATCGTCTAATTCAATTTTTTCTAATTGTTTCTTACGACTTGTTGCCTGTTTAGATTTAGAAGCATTTGCTGAGAAGCGTGCGATGAAATCTTGTAACTCTTTCATTTTTTCTTCTTTTTTCTTATTTTGTTCTTGTGCCATTTTTTGTGCTAATTGACTTGATTGATACCAGAAATCATAGTTACCAACATAAAGTTTAATTTTGCCAAAGTCTAAATCAGCTATATGAGTACAAACATTATTTAAGAAGTGACGGTCATGCGAAACGACAATGACAGTATTTTCAAAATTAATTAAAAAGTCTTCTAACCAACTTATTGCTGGTATATCTAAACCATTGGTAGGCTCATCTAGTAAAAGAACGTCAGGATCACCAAATAAACTTTGAGCTAACAATACCTTAACTTTTTGATTATTTTCAAGTTCAGACATATTTTTATCATGTAAGTCAGGTTCTATGCCTAATCCTGATAATAAATTAGCGGCATCAGCTTCAGCATTCCAACCGTTCATTTCTGCAAATTCTCCTTCAAGTTCTGCAGCACGAATACCGTCTTCATCGTTGAAATCAGGTTTCATATAAATTTCATCTTTCTCTTTCATCACTTGATACAAACGTTCGTGTCCTTTAATCACAACATCTAAAACACGTTCATCTTCATAAGCAAAATGATCTTGTTTTAATACAGCCAAACGCTCGTCTTTACCTAGAGATACATGACCAGTCTGTGAATCAATTTCGCCTGATAAAATCTTTAAGAATGTAGATTTTCCAGCACCATTTGCACCAATTAATCCATAACAATTACCCTCTGTAAATTTTATATTTACATCTTCAAATAGTTTACGATCACCAAAACGTAAACTTACATCAGTTACTTGTAACATTCATCTGCTCCTTTTTGGTTATTCTAACGGAGAAATTATATCATATAATAATTAGAGTTTCGACCTGACAATTAAGCTAATGATAGAATAAGTAACTCATGTTATAATTAATAAGAATTTTATAGATACGAATATAGTTTATTAAGTTAAATCTAACTATTTAAATAGAAAAAAGTAAATGAAAGTGAATAATAGATTAAGGAGAATAGAATGGCATTAGATAAAGATATAGTAGGTTCAATAGAATTTTTAGAAGTTGTAGGATTACAAGGGTCAACATATTTACTTAAAGGGCCAAATGACGAAAGTGTCAAACTCAATCAGTCAGAAGTTGCTGATGAAGATGATTTTGAAATAGGTGAGGAATATAGTTTTTTCGTTTATCCAAACCGATCAGGCGATTTATTTGCGACTCAAAACATGCCTGATATTACAAAAGATAAATATGATTTTGCTAAAGTTATAAAAACCGATAGAGACGGTGCACATATCGACGTAGGACTTCCTCGTGAAGTCTTAGTTCCATGGGAAGATTTACCGAAACTTAAAGAACTTTGGCCTCAAGCAGGTGACTACTTGCTAGTTACTTTAAGAATAGACAGTACGAATCAAATGTTTGGACGATTAGCTAGTGAAACGATTGTTGAGTCGATGTTCACGCCAGTAAATGACGATAGTAAACAAAACGAATATATTTCTGCACGTGCTTATAGATTACTCAGAGTAGGTAGCTTCTTATTAAGTAATGAGGGTTATAAAATTTTTGTTCACGAATCAGAACGCAAACATGAGCCAAGGTTAGGTGAAGAAGTAGAGGTCCGAATTATAGGCCATAATGAAAAAGGTGAATTAAATGGGTCATTTTTACCATTAGCTCATGAACGTCTTGATGATGATGGACAGGTCATATTTGATTTACTTGTTGAGTATGATGGTGAATTACCTTTTTGGGATAAATCTAGTCCTGATGCAATCAAAGAAGTCTTTAATATGAGTAAAGGCTCGTTTAAACGTGCAATTGGACATTTATATAAGAAAAAGATAATCAATATAGAAACAGGAAAAATCACTCTTACTAAAAAAGGGTGGAGCCGTGTCGATGATTAAAGAGGATGAAATCCATTAATACACTTAATTAATGTAGAGATAGAAAGTAATTCTTATTGAATTCGTTATCTCATCATGAAAATAAGCTCTAAATTACAGTATTTATAGCATTCTATATTTTGGAAAACTTGACTGACAATAAAAAATTTAATAATAGCGTACTTTTAATTAATTTAATCATAATATTACCTATACGTTATACACACTTGAGATATCAACTGATAACTCAAGTGTTTTTTTACGTTTAACACTTATTTTAAAATCCTAAATGATATATATTTTAAAGTGCTTCATTTAAAGAACTAAATCATTTCGTTAACGTAATTAATTAAAGAAATAATATGACCTTAAAGGACCAGATTAGATACAATTTATTAAAATTCTCTCTCCACTATAATAATCCCCAATGTCTCATCTATTCATTCAATCAAGTATTTTTATTCTTTTTAAAACTATGTTAGCAAATTAAATTTTAATACACGTTACATTAATTCAAATCTCATTCTTAACAAAAAATTTACAATAACTCTATTTTGATTTAATAAAAGATATGTAACATGAGAACTGTAAGAAATACATATACCATTATAGGTTATTTACATTAGGAGGATGTTTCAATGAAAAAGTGGCAATTAGTCGGTACTACTGTATTAGGTGCTTCGGTTTTACTTGGCGCTTGTGGCGGAAATAATGGAGGTTCAGGAGACGGCAAAGATCTTAAAGGTTCTGCTAAAGGTGAAGGATCGTCTACAGTAGCTCCTATCGTTGAAAAATTAAACGAAAAATGGGCTAAAGATCATAAAGACGCTAAAATTTCTTCAGGTCAAGCTGGTACAGGTGCTGGTTTCCAAAAATTCATTGCTGGCGAAACTGATTTCTCAGACGCTTCAAGACCTATTAAAGACGAAGAAAAGAAAAAATTAGAAGATAAAGGGGTTAAATATCACGAATTCAAAATTGCACAAGATGGTGTAACAATTGCAGTTAATAAAGATAACGACTTTGTTAAAGAATTAACTAAATCACAATTAAAAGATATTTACTCTGGAAAAGCTAAAACATGGAAAGACGTTAACTCTAGTTGGCCAGATAAAAAAATCAATGCTGTTTCACCTAACTCAAGTCATGGTACTTACGACTTCTTTGAAGAAGAAGTTATGGATAAACAAGATATCAAAGCTGAGAAGAATGCTGATACTAACGCGATTGTATCTTCAGTAACTAAAAACAAAGAAGGTATCGGTTACTTCGGTTATAATTTCTACGAACAAAATAAAGATAAATTAAAAGAAGTTAAAATCAAAGATGACAATGGCAAAGTTACAGAACCAACTAAGAAAACAATTCAAAACGGTTCATACGCACTAAGCAGACCATTATTTATCTATGCTAAAGACAAATCATTAAAAGACAATAAAGTAATGTCAGAATTCATGAAATTTGTACTTGAAGATGAAGGTCAAGCAGCTGAAGACGCTGGTTATGTAGCTTCACCTAAGAAAACTTATAAATCTCAATTAGATGACTTAAAAGATTTTTTAGATAAACATCAAAAGTCTGATAAGAAAGACGACAAAAAATCAGAAGATAAATGATGAATACTAAGGTAATAAACACCTAGGGTTGGGAATTTTTGAAAGGGTATCAGGCAAAGTGGTCAATGTGCCACTTTGTCGAACCCTTTTCAGCTTTGCAGATAATGAGTAAATATTCTAATAAATATGAATAAACTCATTTTCTCATAAAAGCAATTCCCACTCTTTTTTTAAATTATTTTGGGAGATAAGAGAGAGGGTTTTACATGGCTTCACAAACAAAGGTGAGAGAAATGATAGCTAAGAATAATGCTAAAAAGGGCGGACTAAGTGATAAAATTGTCCCAATTATTTTAGCTATTATTTCAGCTATATCTATATTAACTACAATTGCTATTTTATTTACACTTTTAACTGAGACGATTACGTTCTTCACACGAGTACCATTATCTAAATTCTTTTTATCTGGTACCTGGAACCCAACTGGTTCATCGCCAGAATTTGGAATTTGGGCACTCATCATTGGCACATTGAAAATTACTGTTATTGCTACAATCGTGGCAGTTCCAATTGGTTTAGGTGCAGCTATTTACCTTAATGAATATGCATCTGATCGTTCACGTAGAATCATTAAACCAATATTAGAAATTTTGGCTGGGATTCCTACAATTGTATTTGGTTTCTTTGCTTTAACATTTGTTACACCTATATTAAGGAATCTAATTCCTAACTTAGGAGAGTTTAATTCAATCAGTCCTGGTATTGTTGTGGGTATAATGATCGTCCCTATGATTACAAGTATGAGTGAAGATGCGATGTCATCTGTACCTGATAAAATTCGTGAAGGTGCATTTGGATTAGGCGCAACTAAATTTGAAGTCGCTACAAAAGTTGTATTACCGGCGGCGACATCAGGCGTTGTTGCTTCAATTGTATTAGGTATATCAAGAGCAATAGGGGAAACAATGATCGTTTCTTTAGCTGCTGGTAGTTCACCAACATCATCTCTAAGTTTAACAAGTTCAATTCAAACGATGACAGGATATATTGTTGAAATTGCTACAGGTGATGCAGCATTTGGTTCTGATATTTACTATAGTATTTACGCTGTAGGATTTACACTTTTCATTTTCACTTTAATTATGAATTTATTATCACAATGGATCTCTAAACGATTCAGAGAGGAGTATTAATATGTCTACAAATTCAAATACTGCTAATAAAACATTGATTGATAAAGATGCCGTAGAAAAAAATATTTCTTCTCGTGATAAGAAAAACTCGGTAAACAAATGGTTATTTTTATTATGTACATTAATAGGGCTCATTGTTTTAGTAGCACTATTAATTCAAACCTTCGTTAAAGGGGCGGGACATCTAACTCCCGAATTTTTCACTAATTTTTCATCTTCAACACCAGCAGATGCTGGTATTAAAGGGGCATTAGTAGGTTCCATTTGGTTAATCTTAAGTATTATTCCAATTAGCATCATTTTAGGAATAGGTACAGCCATTTATTTAGAAGAATACGCAAGAGACAATATTTTCACACAAATCGTAAAAGTGAGTATATCTAATTTAGCTGGTGTTCCTTCAATTGTGTTCGGTTTACTAGGTTATACATTGTTTGTGGGCGCGGCAGGTTTAGGTAATAGCGTGTTAGCAGCTGCTCTTACAATGTCACTACTAATCTTGCCTGTTATTATCGTTGCTAGTCAAGAAGCTATCAGAGCAGTTCCTAGTTCAGTCAGAGAAGCATCATATGGTCTTGGTGCTAATAAATGGCAAACAATTAGAAGAGTTGTTTTACCGGCAGCATTACCTGGTATTTTAACAGGTTTCATTTTATCTTTATCACGCGCATTAGGAGAAACAGCACCACTTGTAATGATAGGTATACCAACGATACTTTTAGCAACACCAAGCGGATTACTCGACCAATTCTCTGCGTTACCAACTCAAATTTATACATGGGCAAAAATGCCTCAAGCAGAATTCCAAAACGTTGCATCAGCAGGCATTATCGTTCTACTCGTTATCTTATTATTGATGAACGCTATAGCGATACTTCTACGTAATAAATTTAGTAAAAAATTCTAATCGAACTTATAAGGGAAATGCATTTTTATAAATAAACGTTATTGACCTATATCATCTAGGTCTCAAGATATAAAGGAGTTTTTAATTATGGTTAATTCACAAGTAGCAGACAAAGAGAAATTAGACGCACAAACAAATAATCAAGACTCAGTTGCCACAATAGTTACTACTGAAAACAATAAGAAATATACAATTCCAGACAGTGAAAAGAAGATTGTTTATTCAACTCAAAATCTAGATTTATGGTATGGAGAAAATCATGCTTTACAAAACATTAATTTAGATATATTGGAAAATAATGTGACTGCAATAATCGGACCATCTGGATGTGGTAAATCTACATACATCAAAGCTTTAAATAGAATGGTCGAATTAGTTCCATCTGTGAAAACTGCAGGCAAAATTTTGTATCGTGACCAAAATATATTTGATGCAAAGTATTCTAAAGAGAAGCTACGTACTAACGTTGGAATGGTTTTTCAACAACCTAACCCATTCCCTAAATCAATTTATGATAATATTACTTATGGTCCTAAGACTCACGGTATTAAAAACAAAAAAATTCTAGATGAAATCGTAGAAAAATCATTACGTGGCGCTGCAATATGGGATGAATTAAAAGATAGATTGCATACAAATGCTTATGGATTATCAGGTGGACAACAACAACGTGTTTGTATAGCTAGATGTTTAGCAATTGAACCAGATGTCATTTTAATGGATGAACCTACGTCAGCATTAGATCCTATTTCTACATTAAGAGTTGAAGAACTTGTACAAGAATTAAAAGAAAATTACTCAATTATTATGGTTACACACAACATGCAACAAGCTGCGCGTGTTTCAGATAAAACTGCTTTCTTCTTAAATGGATATGTCAATGAATATGATGATACTGATAAAATCTTTTCAAATCCTGCAGACAAACAAACTGAAGATTATATATCTGGTCGTTTTGGATAAGATGCAATGGCAATTATTAGACAAAAATATGAAGGTCAGCTAGATGGATTAATTAAAGATTTACGGCGTCTTGGTCTTCGTGTATATTTTAATATTAACAATGCACTAGTGTCTTTAGGGGAAGAAAAGAAATCATTCGCAAGACAAACCATTGAGAAAGACAAGGAAATTAACCATTTAGATCATGAAATTAACGAGAAGGTAATCATGCTAATTACTAGACAACAACCTATTGCCACAGATTTACGTATGATGATGGCAGCACTCAAAATCTCTACAGATTTTGAACGAATGGGAGATAATGCAGCTAGTATTGCTCATATACGTTTAAGAGTTAAAATAAATGATAACTATGTGTTTACACGTTTAAAAACCATGGGTAAATTAGCGATGCTCATGTTAGAAGATTTGAATAACGCTATTAGAAACAAAGATTTACCACTGATAAAAGAAGTCATTGAAAGAGATGAAGATATTGATGATTTATACGTTAACATCGTCAATACCAGTTACTTAATCGATAATGACCCATTCGTAGCTGGTCAAGCACACTTAGCGGCTAGACACTTAGAACGAATAGGTGATCATATAAGCAATATTGCTGAAAGTGTTTATTATTATTTAACAGGTCAACATTTTGAAACTTTTGATTAAATTATCAAATCCTATTGTATTTCTATAATGAGCAACCCCACCTGAATTCTATGCCACAGTTTCAGGTGGGGTTTGATATTTTGCTTTAACCTTTATGAATTTTCTTCTATTTGATATGTTAATACTTCTAATTCATCTACTAAATTTGAAATATAGTTAATTGTCTCTTTTAAAGGGGCGTCAGTCGTAATATCGACGCCAGCTATTTGCGCCAATTCAATTGGAGATTGACTACCACCAGCTTGTAGTGTTTTTAACCAACGATCAACAGCCGGTTGACCTTCATTCTTGATACATTGTGATACAACTGTACCTATTGTCAATCCAGCAGAGTAAGTATATGAGTACAATCCCATATAGTAATGTGGTTGTCTCATCCATGTTAATTCAACCCCATCAGTCATTTCAACAGTGTCACCGAAAAATGCTTTATATGTGTTCAACATTATTTCATTTAGAAGTGGGGCAGTTAATGATTCTCCATTGTCGACGCGGCGGTACACTTCACGTTGATACGCTGCTTCTAAAAGGTGAGTAACCATATTGTGATAATAAGTTCGAGATAAAATCGAACCAATAACCCAACGTTTAAATCGAGGATCATTACTAGTATTAAATAAATAATTTGCCATCAACATTTCATTCATTGTGGAAGGTGCTTCTACAAAGTACATAGACGCTTCAGATTCCAGCAAATTTTGATGTTTCTGCGCTAATGTAAAATGACCTGCATGTCCTAATTCATGTGCAAGAACGAATGTTTCAGCCATTTTCCCAGTCCATGAAATAAATACATATGAATGTGTAACGTATGGACTTGCGCAATATGCTCCAGTATCTTTTCCTTTATTCTGAGCAAAATCAATCCAGCGGTAATCATAGGCAGACTTTAACATTTTCACATAATCATCACCAAGTACATTGAGCGCTCCATAAATGTATTTTTTCGATTCTTCAATTGATATTTCTGGTTCAAAGTTAGGGTCTATTGAAATTTTTAAATCCTCAAATCGCATTTTATCCAGGTTATGTACACGTTGAATAATCTCTGCATACTTTTGCATAACTGGGGCTAAATCACTCATAATGACATCAATTTGTCTATCGAACATATCTTTTGTTACTTCTTGATCTTGTAGAAGATAATCAATAACAGAATCATATCCTCGTAAATCCGCTTCAATCTTTTCTTGTTGGACTTGCATATTATATGTTGCAGCCGTCGTATGTTGATATTGTCTTAATGCATCGCTAAAAGCTCTAAAACTTTTACGTCTAAATTCAGGAGATGGATGATCTTCGTATTCATTTTCAAAAGTTGCATAATCCAATGGATAGGTAACACCCTCATAATCAAACGATTCAAAATTAATATCCAAACTTTTTGTAGTACCGTATAATTCAAACGGACTTCTCAATGTTGGTGTTAATGTAGCTAATACTTTTTCAACATCAGCAGATAATTGATATGGCTTACGATCTTGAAGTTGTTTAATAAAATGTGGGTATTTGGTTTGAGACCTTAATTCACTTATTATCTCATCAGATAACTCCAAAATTTCGGAATCTACAAAAGATAATAAACTAGCAATTTTTCCAGAAGTCGTATTAAGTTTTGCGTTAACTTTTTGTGCTTCTTCATTAGACGTATCAACGCTTAATCTAAGTTCTGGATAATTATATAAACGATCTATTTCTATAAGTATCCTTTCATATTCATCTAATGCCTTTTCTATTGTTTCTATGTTATTAAGTTTTTGATAATATGTATGATTAAAATCTAAAGACATTTGTACTACTTGTTCCAATGTTTGATAGAATGCTTGATCACTTGTAAATAAATCTTTCAAATCCCAAGTTTCTCTTACCGGAATCTCTTCTCTCAAAGGTAAACCTTCACTCATTTTTGACACTCCTTTATAAATCATTTAATGACATTATACTAAAATTCAATAACAATCTCACAAAGGACGCCTAAACAGATGTTATGTAACATTTAGTAATGTTATAATTAGTATAATCATGTTATAAGTATTAACATAATCTTGTTAAATAAATAATGTTAAAAAATGATTACTTCTTAAGTCTGAATGATATTATATTAATAAGTTGTATAATAGTAAGTAAACTTTACTTATAGGAGCACGTGCAATGACAATATTTGATATGCCAAATTATTTGTGGATTACCATTCTTGGTATGATTTTATTAACTGTATTTTACACACTTGTATTAAATAAATGGTTTCAATCTGCAATCATTACTTTTGTAGTTTTAGCAGTACTTGCCTTTTTTATACCAAATTTTCAAAGCATTTCGTATCAACCACTGCTTGGATATGCGGGATTCTTAGGCATAATGAGCTTAATTATAAGCTTTCTTATTTGGTATTTCTCTAGAAACTGGAGAAAAAATCGTAGAAAAATAAAATTGGAAAAAGAGATTCGCAAATATGATGATGAAGAGTCACTTCGTCGTCATCATAAATAACAACTTTTCAACTTTGCTATCATCTTATCTTAAGCAAAGTTGTTTTTTATTTCTTTTTTTATCTCTTTTATTATTAATTAAAAAAAGTCATACTATAATAGATGTTGATGAAAACAATTTAATGAAATTTATTATTTAATATTTTTCCTATTCATTGAAAGTGAAAGGATGCTAATATATGTTTAAAATGATAATTTATAAACTTTCACAAATGATTGTCGTACTATTTATATTAACTACAATCACATTTATATTAATGAAACTCTCTCCAGGTAATCCTGTAGACAAAATATTACATCTTGATATTTCACATGTATCTCATGAGCAAATAGAAACAACAAAGAATAAGCTTGGCTTAAATGATTCTATTTTTATTCAATGGTTGCACTGGTTAAATCAATTGTTTCATTTTGATTTAGGAACAAGTTATCAAACAAATGAGCCTGTAATCAGAGAAATAGCAAATTATCTTGGTCCTACACTTATAATTACTTTTGGTACGCTTATAATGTCGTTAGTTATTTCTATACCATTAGGGATTATAGCAGGGATTTATTATCATAAAATTTGGGATAGGATAATTCGTGTTATGACATCATTATCCGTAAGCCTACCATCATTTTTTATTGGTCTTATTTTATTATATATATTTAGCTTAAAATTGAATGTTTTGCCGTCGTCAGATGAGGGGAGTTTCGCTTCATATATTTTACCAATAATTACCATGAGTATTGGAATGTGTGCTTATTATATTCGATTTATTCGTTCTACTTTATTAGATCAATATCAAACACCTATAGTTGAATCGTCTCGTCTCAGAGGTATGCCCGAAAGATATATACTTTTTCAAGATATCCTAAAACCTACGATACTGCCAATCATACCTCTATTAGGTTTATCCATTGGGAGTTTGATAGGTGGCACAGTAGTTATTGAAAATTTATTTGATATTCCTGGGTTAGGCTATTTTTTAGTTGATAGTATAAAGTCGAGAGATTATCCAGTCATTCAAGGTTGTGTATTATTTATTGGTTTCTTTGTTGTGATTATAAACACAATTGCAGATTTACTTTCATTACTCATCGATCCTAAACAACGTTATACTATTACTCAAAAAGATACATTAAAGTTTAAATGGTTAAATTCACATAAAAAAGAAGGTCGTAACGATGAAGTTTAAGTCGCCAAAGAAAAACACTATATTTATCATTTTTACGGTCTATATTATATGTCTTATTGTATTGCAATTTATAGTCAATGATAAAGCTGCGTATCAGGTCCATTTGTCAAACTCATTTGAACCTATAAGTATGAATCATTTACTTGGCACAGATGATTACGGACGTGATTTATTCAGTCGTTTAGTCGTGGGCTCTCGCGCAACATTGTTTGTTACACTACTTACTTTACTGTTCACTGTTGTGGTTGGAGTACCTTTAGGGTTACTTGCAGGCTATAAAAAAGGTTGGGTTGATACGATTATCATGCGAATTATTGATATAGGATTAAGTATACCAGAATTCGTTATTATGATTGCCTTAGCAAGTTTTTTTCATCCTAGTCTTTGGAATTTGGTAATAGCTATTACAATCATAAAATGGATGAATTATACTCGCGTGACAAGAGGGATTGTCAATACCGAAATGAATCAATCGTATATACAGATGGCACAATTTTTTTATGTCTCAACTTTGAATATCTTATTTAAACACTTATTACCAAAAGTTTTACCATCTATATTTGTTATTATGATAGTTGATTTTGGAAAAATCATTTTATACATTAGTTCATTATCATTTTTAGGTTTAGGTGCACAACCACCATCTCCAGAGTGGGGGGCAATGTTACAAGCAGGGCGTGAATTTATTACTTCACATCCTATCATGATTATCGCTCCAGCATCTTTGATATCATGTACAATATTGATATTTAATTTAACTGGTGATGCAGTAAGAGATCGTTTATTAGAACAAAGAGGTGTAAAAGTTGAAACTTTTAACAATAAAAAATCTAAACATCAGTGATAAAGAAGAGCAAGCAATTATTAAAAATGTCGACTTAAATATATATCATCAATCTCTAAATGTCATTATAGGTGAAAGTGGTGCTGGAAAAAGTTTGACTGTTAAAGCAATATTAAATCATTTACCTACTCAGTTACATATGAGTTTCGATGAATTTAAAATGCAAGGTCAAAATACTTCTGGTATCAAGCAACTTTTAGGTAAACATATCGGCTATATCTCTCAAAATTATGCTCAAAGTTTTAATGAATATACTCGGTTAGATAAACAACTTATAGCTATTTATCGTTATCATTTTAATGTTTCCAAGGATAATGCATTGAAAAAGATAAAAAAAGCTTTAACTTGGGTTAACTTAAATGATGAATCAATCATTAATAAATATAGTTTCCAACTTTCAGGGGGACAATTAGAGCGAGTTAATATTGCTAGCGTTTTAATGTTAGATCCAGAATTAATTATTGCAGATGAACCTGTTGCATCTTTAGATGTAGTGAACGGTCATCAAATAATGCAACTCCTTCAACATATTGTCAAAGATCATCATAATACTGTATTACTCATCACTCATAACATGAATCATGTCCTCAAATATGCTGATTATTTTAATGTAATGAAAAATGGCATGATGATTGAATCTGGAGAAATAGGCAAATTATTTAATCACCAACATCTTCATCGGTATACAGAACAATTATTAAGCTATAGAAGCAAGCTGCAAAAGGAGGATAATATCTAATTATGATTCAATTTGATCATGTAGATTATTCATATCATAGAAAACAGCCTGTTTTAAAAGATATTAATATAAGTATTCAACGTGGAGAAAAAATAGGGATTTTAGGAGAAAGCGGTGCTGGAAAAAGTACCATTGGTTCTTTAATATTAGGTCAATTAAAGCCAACAAAAGGTAAAATAATTATCAATTCTTCTAAGGTTCTTCCTATTTTTCAGCATGCGACAGAAAGTTTTGATCGTCAATTCACGATTGAACAGTCATTGAGAGAGCCACTTTTATTTTATCGACAATTAAAACCACAAAATATCAAAAATATCATTCTTAACTATTTAATTGAATTTAATTTGTCTACAGATCTAATAACAAAGTTTCCTCAAGAGGTAAGTGGTGGGCAACTACAAAGATTAAATATTATTCGTTCTCTCTTAGCACAACCAGATATATTAGTTTGTGATGAAATAACTTCGAACTTAGACGTCATGGCCGAACAAAATGTAATCAATATTTTACTTAATGAAAAAAACATTGAAAATAAAACATTAATTGTCATCTCGCATGATTTATCTGTTTTACAAAGGTTAACGAATAGGATAATAGTTATCAAAGACGGTCAAATAGTAGATGAATTTAAAAGTAAAGATTTATTTAACCATCAAAGACATCCATATACAAAACTATTAATTCAAACGTATGAATAATGAATATAGTCATTTAAATGATTAAGATATTTTTATTCACATAATAACCCCCAAAAGTTGGAATTAAAATCTAACTTTTGGGGGTTATTAGTTAATCATTTGAGTAAATTTTACCGCTATATAATCATTTTACTTTTGGAATGCATCTTTAATTCTCTTGAGTTGTTCAATCGTTAATTGATTGCCACCTTCACCAAAGTACCATGCATTGGATTCAAATTGATAAACTTGATGATTTTTTATAGCTTTTACATTTTCAATAACTTTATTTTGTAAGATGCTTGGTTCCTTATTATCAGTGCCATTCTTCGTTCGATCTATTACAAATATTTTATCAGGGTTAACTTTGTTAAGATATTCATAATTAATATTATTTCCAGCTGAATTATCTTTCATGTTTTTATCAACATGTTTAATGCCCAAATCTTTGTTTAAAAATCCTCCAAAGCGACCATTTGAACTAAATGCTTTTATCCCTTTATCATCAACAACTAGGAATAATACTGAGTCATGATTAATACTTTTCTTAGTTTCAGTTACTTGTTGTTCTAATTTTTTATTTAAATCATTGGCTTCATTCTCTTTATTGAATATTTTACCAATTGTTGATGTATGAGATTTTATTGAACTTAAATAATGATCATTGTCTGGACTTACGAATAGAATTTTAGCATTAGGTGCTGCTTTTTTCATTTCGTCAATTGTCTTAGTATGGGCTTGTCTAAAAGATGCTAGAATGAGCTCTGGTTTAGATTTAGCTAATTGATCAAAATTTGGTCGACCTGGGTTACCTAAATTAGAATATTTATCATCTTTAAACTCAGCTAAAGAGGAAGGTAAGAATGCATTTCCTTGACCTTTTGCAATTGAAACAATCTTATTTTGTAATCCTAATTGTTTCATTACATCTAGTGCACCATAATCAAGAACCGCTACACGATGGGGATTATAAGGCACCTTAACAGTGTCAGTTTTCGTTTCACCACGATGATGTGTATTATTCTTGTCCTTAAATTCATATGTATTTTTAATAGTCACTGTTTTTTTTGAATCATAACTATTACCTGATTTATCATTTCCGCATGCTGTTAATACTATTGCATAAAGAATAATAGATATTAATGTTAATAATTTTTTCATAGTAATCCTCCTATCAATGATTATAATCGATATTGATAATCATTTTCAATAAGAAGATTGTTAGTTATAAATATTTATCTAAAACTTCACATATTGCATGTATTGTATCATCAATAACTGTAATATTTTGATTTTTAAAAAATAATGTGTGTTCTATAAATTGATTAGTCACAAAATAACCTTGGCTCGCATGTTCAAGCATATGAACATCATTGTGATCATTACCAAAAGCGATATAATCACTATTAGTTCCTAAAACATATTGAATAGTAGTATACTTATCAACGCCACGTGCCGTTACATCAATATAGGACTCACTGTAATAACGAATTAATTCAATACCGTGAGACTGACTTACTAATTGATGAGCAATCATGTCAAAATTTTTGTTATCTATATTTAATAGAATTGCTTTTATAGGATTTCGAATCTCATCCATATCTAGAGATTGTGCTTTACCATCAGGATCAATACGTTGATACAGTTCATTATTAGTATCCAAATTTGAAGCATAATTAAATTTATCATCAATGATGTATGATAATTGATATTTCTTTATAAGCTTTTTAATTAGACTAATATCATGCTCATTGATTACCGAAACAATTTCGATTTGTCCATTTTTAGATATAATTGAGCCATTACCACCAATCAAGGTATCATCCGCAAATTCAGGAATGACTGGAAGCAAGTCTCTAATGGGACGTGCTGATGCAAACATTACATTGTGATTAGCTTGACGTAGCTTGAAAAGTCTTTGCTTAATAGATGGATCAATAGAACATCCATCAAAACAAATCGTACCATCAATATCAAAAATAAAATTCATTATTAGTCACTCCAAAAATTAGAATGATTTAATTATAGCATATGAGTATGAACTCAAATTTAAATATTTTGATTTAAATTGTATAAACTTGAAACTTGGCATTCCAACTTGTTAGTCTCTATAGATTAACATGTATAGATTGCTATAATAATCTCAACTAAAAAGCAAATAAGTGGAAACTTTATAGATAATAAATATAGATGCCATTTAGATATACCAATAAATTGAGTGAGGGGCTTTTATGGTGGTACACACAACTTCCTATAATATATATTATGTAAACTAAAATAAAAAATTAAGATTCTTAGCCATATAGATGAACATATGCTTCATTTATGTTGTTATATATACTATATATTTTTTTATTTGGCAGTTTTTACATGTGTTAAAAGTTATTGTATTGATCAAGAGTTATTTATTCATTAAAGACTTAAATATTTATTTCTTTGCATTTACAAGAAATGTTTCTTTAAATAACATCATTAATAATTAACAACGTAATACACAATAGCATTACGTTGTTAATTTATCACGTTTGAATGCAATTAAGTAGTATGATAATAAATTATATACGTTACAACTACTTAGCAATATAATTGCTATAATCATGAATATTCATTTTTATATTTAGATAAATCACCAAAAATCTTTTGTTACAACACCCAAATTCACAACTACAAATTATAATATAAGGGAATTATAAATATTATTATTAAATAGTAGTATAATTATACCTTTAGTTTACATAACATTTTTATATTCTTCTCATTCTACTAATAGAACTACATTTAAAATAATTTAGTATTACAAACTTATAATTTGAATATAAAAAATATATTGGTGAGTATTATTGTATAGTTCGAATAATATGCTATGATTAAATATGTAGGGAACAACACGAATTTACATCCTAGACTTAAACATCCTACGCCGAGTGCTTTAGAGTACATAACCCTTCTCTAAAGCTAAACGAGCAGATTGGATATCTCAATCTGCTCGTCATCTTCTTGTATCATTTATTTTTACTTTTTCAGTTTATTACGTATGCGGTCTAATGTATTGAATAACCAATATTTCACTTTATTGATTGGTTTATAGAAATCACCGATTAATTCCTCAATCTTAACATTAAAACCTCTCTTAAAGCGATAAACACCATAGTCTTCACTGTTTTCAGTAAAATCACCTGATAAGCCATAGAAATTGTATCTATCATAGCCGTTATCAAAACAATAATTAATCATGTGCCAATGCATTGCATATGGTCCCATATATTGATTATATTTTTCTGAAGACCCTCCAGAGAAATAGTTCACTTCATATGCATTAGCAAAGTATACTCCTGACGCTAAATTTAAAATTTCGCCATCTGTTTGACGTAATTCACTAGCTTGAAGTAATTCTTTTTTATCGTGATCAATTTGTTTATCTAACTCAGCGATTTTCTTTAACTGTTTATCTGTTTTATTTTCTTTCGCCATCATATCATCACGTCGATTTTCTTTATCATTTAGTGATTCTTGCAAATGTTGTATATATTCACTTAAATCTATGTAAGCTAAAGGAACTAATACTTTATCGCCATAATGCTCTATAAAGTTATAGAAATAATCGTCAGTTTTAGAAGCAAATCCAGTTCTAGCTTCAGTCTCTCGGTATAAGTCTAAGAATAAATCAAATTCATCCTTACTAAGAAATCTAACTTTCACACCGTAGTTTATCGCTTTATTAATATTTCGTTTTCTTTGACTATCAAACTCTTTCCTTAGAGATGTAGGGGTTTTGCCCTCTAAATCTAATACCCCCATCCATCTAACTTGGCTGGAAGAATCATATTGGGTTGTAAATCCATGATGATCATAACCATGTGATTTAAATAGATTTACTAAAGCATCATTTTTTTCTGTTAAAGGATTAATATCCTTATCATAAACTTGATACAACCAGTAAGGATCTAATTTTACATATAAGCATTGATGTTGATGTAAATATTTATCAAGCTCTTTTAAATAAAAATCCACTAAACCTAAATCTGAATAGTCCATTACAGGGCCTCTATTGGAATAATACACATAACTGCCCATTGTAGGGATTTTAGAAAACAGGCTAGCTGCTATCACTCTATTGTCGTCGTCTTTTACACCTAATAACACTACTTGAAACCCATCTGATTCACGTGTAGCAATATTTTCCTTCACTTGGAAATAATGACTTTCTAATGATGGATTTTGTACAAAGTTTTCAAATTCTTTAACTGTTAACTCTGTAAATTTCATAATTAGATAATTCCCTTCTTAAAATCTATTTCTTTAGTTTTTTAAGTGTTCTATAAATGTTATACATTGGTTTATTAATAGGTTTAATAAAGTCACCAACGTATTCTATAACATCGGCATCATAGCCCTTTTTAAACTTAACTACGCCAGCATCTTCGGCATCTTCACTAAAGTCACCACTAATACCATAGAAATTATACCGATCAATACCATGTTCAATTGCATAGTTAATCATCTTCCATTGAACCGCATAGCTCCCTGCAAAATGGCGGTAACGATTTGAAGTTCCACCAGCGTAGTAAACTACTTCAAACGGATTGATTATAAAGAAGCCAGCAGAGATGGGTAATTCATTGCCATGTTCTTGTTTTAAGTTTTCGGCTTCATTAATTTTTTGCTGGTTTGCATCAAGTTGTTGTTCTAAATTTTCTTTTTTGTTATGTGCTTTTTTATTCTCTGGACGCTTCTCAATGTCTTTTAAAGCTTTATTATAATCTTTATTAAGCACATTTCTTTCATTATTTAGTTCCTCTATGTACTCATCAAAGTTAATATAGGCTAGTGGTACTAAAACACGGTCTTTATAGTGTTTGAATCTGTTGTAATAAAAACTATCATCTCTATCTGCAAAATCTTTAGTTTCAGAGGTATCCTCCATAAATGACCTAAATATAGGTAATTCTTCTTCAGATAAAAAGCGGACTTTAACTCCATTTTTCTTAACTTTTTTAGTATTACGCTTTCTTAAACCATCCATGTTTTTTAAAACATCATTAGCACTTTTGTTTGCTAAATTTAGAACAGAATGATATCGGATTTGTAATACAGGATCAAATCCTTTATGGAATCCTTCGTGTTTATATCCTAAACTCTCTAATTCATCAAAAATCCAATCATGACCTGCATTTCCAGTTATTTCTCCCTCATGATTTAAATATTGATATGGAAGGTATGGGTCAACTCTTAAATATAAACAATTATATTTTTTTACATATTTACTCAATTCATTAAAGAAAAAATGTACAAGCTCTTTATTATTATAATCTATTACTGGACCGCGATTGGAATAGAAATATTTAAATATTTTCATTACAGGAACAGCTGTTAATAAACAAGCTGCAATCACTTCGTTATCATTATTTTTAATTCCAACTAAATGTGACTCGGTACCTTCAGCAACCTTTAATTCGTAATTACCTTCCATTTGTGTAAAATGGCTATATGTCATACGATCAGTAAAGTCACTAAATTCTTTAGCTGTCAAATTCGTAAACTTCATCTTCATAACTCCCATTTATATCTTTATATCTATTTCTTTTTATTTTTAGAAAAATAGGTCGTTTTACTTCACCTTTTATATTTAACATTCGGTTCATTTAATACTATTTATATTTCTAATCTAAACAAGTATACAATAGTTGTAGTGAAAACTAAAATATTATCCTGCAAAACTTATATGTAAAATTAAAAGTTAAATCTCGTTTATTCTGTTTATGTATAAAATAATATGGGCTAAACAGTAATGTCGCCCATATCACTAATTATTTACTATTATTTTAATTCATTTGCAAGTGCTTTACCAATTTCTTCACTTGATTGGGGATTTTGTCCAGTGATAAATTGCCCATCTTTTTCTACGTGAGATGTAAAGTCATCTTTCACTACAAAATTTGTACCTTGCTCTTCTAATTTAGATTGAGTTAAAAATGGCACTTTATTTTCAAATCCCATTGCTTTTTCTTCACTATCAGTAAATGAAGTTATTTTGACACCATCTACTAGATAGTCATTATTTGCATCTTTTACACCTACAAACGCACTAGGTCCATGACATACTGAAGAGATGACTTTATTACTATTTTTAAATTGAAGTAAAATATCAGCTAATTTCTCATTATTGGCAAAATCGTATACAGTACCATGTCCACCTGGTAGATAAATAGCGTCATACTCATCTGCATTTACATTTTCGATACTAGGTGTATCGTTTAAGTGTGACACGAATTTAGCATACTGATTAAGTGATTCATTAGAAACAGAATTTGGATCAAGATTTACTTTTCCACCTTTAATAGATATAACATCAACATTGATACCTTCTTCAGTCAATATATTATATGGTGCTCCTGCTTCTTCTAACCATAATCCAGTTTCTGTACCATCTGTAAATTGACTTGTACTTGTTAAAACAAATAAAACTTTTTTACTCATGAATATATACACCTCTTCAAATTAATTGTAATTATTATTTACCCACATTAGTAGTAGGTTATTCAATTAGGCTCATTTAATTTTTTGAAGTTACTATTAGCATAATAGTTAATTCATAGAGTAATCATTGTTTTTGCTATGTATATTTTTCATCTGTTTTCTTAACTTTGATTTAACTTTATATATTCTTAAAAAGAATTCAACGTAGTTCTGATTGATTTGATATAAGTGATAAATTCTTTTCTTGAATCTATTTCAATACGTTTTACAATTTCACTACCAATTACAATACCATCTGCAACGGACGCTATATCTTTAACATGTTCAGGATTTTTGATACCAAATCCAGCAACCACAGGAATTTTTGAAACTTTTTTTATATATTCAATTTTTCTCTTTAAATCTGGATGGAACTCCCCACTATTACCTGTTGTGGCATTCATTGTTACCGTGTAAATAAATCCTTCTGAATTCTTTGCAATTTGCATAATCCTAGCATCACTTGCGGTCATAGCAATTAACGATATTATTTTAACAGAATGATGATAAAATTCTTTTTTAAACTTTTTTGTAAGTTCGTAAGGTAAATCTGGGATAATTAAACCATAAACACCAGCTTCATCACACTTATCCAAAAATAATTTTTCTCCATAAGCACTTAGAATATTATAATAAGTCATCAGTACATACTTAGATGAAATAGTATTTTTATTTTTTATTAATTCATCAAAAATGAAATTAATGTTTGAACCCTCATCAATAGCCTTGCGTCCTGCCTTCATAATTATAGGTCCATCTGCAACTGGATCAGAAAATGGCACACCAATTTCAACAATGTCTGCTCCATTCTCAGTTAATGTTTTTAAATGATGAATAAAATTTAAGTCACCCATAATATACGGAATGAATAATTTACTCATTTTGTTCACCACCGTTTTCTTTGTATTGTTTAATTGTTTCCATATCTTTATCTCCACGACCTGAAATAGTCACAACAATAATTTCATTTTCATCCATATTTGGCGCTAACTTTTCAACGTAACTCAATGCATGTGCACTTTCAATTGCTGGAATGATACCTTCAACTTTTGAGAATGTTATAAGTGCTTCCATAGCTTCATTATCTGTAGCACTTACATATGATACACGACCAATATCATTATAATACGAATGTTCAGGTCCAATACCTGGATAATCAAGTCCCGCTGATATTGAGTGTGCTAATTCAATTTGTCCATCATCATTTTGAATAAGGTACATTCTAGAACCATGTAATACACCTGGTTTACCTTTCCCTATGGCTAAGGCATGATTATGCGTATGACTTCCTTTTCCTGCAGCTTCTACCCCATATAATTTAACGTCATCTTGTATAAATGGATAGAACGTACCTATTGAATTGGATCCTCCACCCACACACGCGACTAACGCATCTGGAAGTCGTCCTTCTTTACTTAAAATTTGGCTTTTAATTTCATTACCAATCACACTCTGAAAATCTCTGACCATTGTTGGAAACGGATCAGGTCCCAACGCTGAGCCTAACAAATAATGTGTATCTTCAACATGATTCACCCAATATTGTAAAGCTTTATTTACTGCATCTGATAATGTTCCTTGCCCATCTGACACAGACACTACTTTAGCCCCTAGCAATTCCATTCTAAATACGTTAAGTTGTTGACGCTTGATATCTTCACTTCCCATGAAAACAATAAGGTCCATATCGAATAAAGCAGCGATGGTGGCACTTGCTACACCATGTTGACCAGCACCTGTTTCGGCTACTAATTTAGCTTTCCCAATCCTTTTAGCTAATAGTGCCTGTCCTATCGCGTTATTAATTTTATGAGCACCAGTGTGATTTAAGTCTTCTCTTTTAAGATATATCTTGGCACCTCCTAACAATTTTGTGTATGATTCAGCAAATGTTAAAGGCGTTTCTCTACCAACATATTCACTTAAATAATAATTAAATTCTTCCTTAAAGTGAGTATCTAATTTCGCGTCTTCATATGCCTTTTTTAGTTCAATAATAGCTGGCATCAATGTTTCAGGTACATATTGCCCACCATATTCACCGAAAAAGCCTAATTCATCTACTTCTGTTTGAATTTTCATTAATTATACGTCTCCTTTCAAAAATTTTAATATTTGAGTCATCTTATTAAAATCTTTTTCATTATGTGATTCAATGCCCGTTGAGATGTCATAACCACGTTGTCCAAATGAATATTTTTCTAATCGTTTTATCTTTTCAAAATCCAAACCACCCGCAATGAGAAAATCAACATCTTTTACTTTTTTTAATAATTTCCAGTCAAAACTTTGACCTGTACCACCGTATGTGATTGATGGTGTATCTATAATAAACATGTCTATCTCTTCTTTATACTTTTGTATGTTATTATTTAAATTTCTTGTTGCTGGAATTGCTTTTATGATTCTTATTTTTGAATTAAGTTTCCTAATATTTCTTATTAATTGAATGCTCTCATTTCCATGTAATTGGATTGTGTTAATATCAGTTTGATTAATTATTCTCTTTATGGTAGACATTTGAGGATTTACAACAACTACTACTTTCTCTATATGATCTGGCACTATTTTAGCCAAATATTTTAATTGTTTCAGTGAGACATGTCTCTTACTATGGGGATAATGTATAAACCCTACTGCATCAACTTCTAATTTTCTAATTTTCTTAATATCACTTTCGGTTTTAAAACCACAAAATTTAACTATCATAGAGATTCTTCTTTAACTTTAAACTAGGCAAAAACTGACTTAAGTCGTTTGTTTTCATTAATGCCTCCCCTACAAGTAAACCGTCAATACTTGAATCTACAATTTTCTCAACATCTTCTTTTGTATGAAAGCCACTCTCTGAAATGTAGCGGCAATTAGACTTTTTAAACTTTAGTAATTTATTTGTATGTAGAACATCGGTTTCAAATCGCTTTAAATCACGATTATTAACACCAATAATTTTAGGGTTAATTTGGTGTGCACGTTCAAGTTCACTAATTGTATGAACTTCTACTAGAACTTCTAAATTATGGTTTGTCGCATATGAATACAATTCTTTTAATTGATCATCACTTAAAATATTTACTATTAATAAAATAATGGATGCACCAGCTCGTTTTGCAACATCTATTTGAATTTTGTCAACAATAAAATCTTTACATAAAACTGGTAACGATGTTATCTTTGATAACTGATTTAATCGTTCAAAACTACCGCCAAAGTATTTTTCATCAGTTAATATTGAAATAGCATTAGCACCATATTTTTGATAATCTTTAACTTGTTGAACAAGATTACGTTGCGGTAATTGAGGTACAGATGGGCTTTTCGATTTTATTTCAGCAATAACTGATAATCTTTTATCATAGTTAAGTGAATCAATCAGCTTTCTCCTCTTAACATTTCCGTTATCTTGTAAAATTTCAAGTTGTTTATCATAGTATTTACGCTCAAGCAAAGTTTTTTTATACTCTATAATTTCATTTAAAATAGTCATTTCTTAACCTCCCATTTTCAAATATTGTTTCATTGCCATACCTGTATCAATGAGATATTTAGCTCGCTCTACGCCATGTTTGATACTTTCCACTTGCTCAGCAACATATAAAGCAATTCCTGCATTTAACAAAACTACATCTCGTTTACTTGAGTGATCGTTGCCACTTAGAATATTCAATGCAATTTGTTTATTTTTTTGAGGTGAACCACCTATCAACGTGCCATTCTTTGCATAAACTAAACCGACTTCTTCTCCTTTTAAACTATATTTTTTTAATGCGCTTTCGCTGTTAACTTCATAAATGATATTTTCACCAGAGAGCGTGGCTTCATCCATACCATTTGCACCATGAATTAAAATTGCTCGTTTTCTACCTAAATCTTTTAAAGTTTGTGCTATATTTTCAAGTTGTGAAGCTTCATATACTCCCATCACTTGATAAGTTAATTTGAAAGGATTAATTAATGGTCCAATCAAGTTAAAAATTGTAGGTGTTGCAATCGATTTTCTAATTGATTGAAGCTTTTTCATCATTGGATAAGAATCCGTTGCACTTATGAATGCTAATCCTTTCGAATTTAATTGTTGCTCTACTTCGTTCATTTTGTTTGTTTTTATATTCATTTCATGTAGTACATCTGTACTTCCTGAATGTGAAGTAATACTTTTGTTTCCGTGTTTAATTACTGGCACTCCTGCACTTGCTACAACAAAAGCTACAGTTGTAGAAATATTAAAGCTATTTGATTGATCTCCACCTGTGCCACATACACACATAGCTTTATTATAAAATGGTTGGTCTGGATAGTTTGTCTGAATAAAGTATTCAACTAAATACGTTAGCTCATATTGACCCATGTCTTTGTTTGTATAAGCTTTCAATAATTCTACCTTTACATTGGTTTCAATATTTGAATCAAATAGTGTAATAATAAATGATTGCATATCTTTTTTAGATAAGGATTTATTTTGTTTAATTTTCTCAAGAAGGGTCATTTTCAACTTCCTCTCGTTGCTATATTGATAAAATTAATAATGATTTGTTTCCCATTTTCTGTAGCGAAAGACTCTGGATGAAACTGTATGCCATAATGCTTTCTATTTTTGTGTTGGAAAGATTGTATACAATCATATGTTTGGCCAGTGATTAATAAACTTTCTGGAAATGAGCATGGATCACTAATTAATGAATGATAACGCATAACTTTGAAACTTGACTTAATTCCTTTGTATAGAGGTGACCGATTAACAATAGTTAAAGTATCTACTTTTCCATGTTTGACACAACTACCTTGTATGACATCGCCACCGTAATAACAAGTGAGCGCTTGTGCACCTAAGCAAACACCTAAAATGGGTAAATTTTCGAAATTTTCAATTAATTTAATTAATAATTGATTGTCTAATGGATGTCCAGGTCCTGGTGAGATAATGACTGCTGTAATACCTTTCAGATTACATATATTTGGATCGTCGGGATATTTAACAATCGTTTCACATTGTTTTTCTACAATATCTACAAGATTATAGGTAAAAGAATCATAGTTATCTATTATTAATATCATGGAGTTACCTCCAATAAACTTTTAGCTTTAAGTTTTGTTTCTTCAAGTTCTTTCTCTGGAATAGAATCATATACTACTCCACATCCTGCCTCGACACTGACGGTTTCCTCATCGATAATCATGGTGCGTATAGCCAATGCAAAATCTAAATGATGATTACAGTTGATATACCCAACACCACCGCTATAGATACCTCTTTTATATGGATAAGATTCGTATATTCTCTGTATAGCTCTAAGTTTAGGTGCACCTGAGACAGTACCTGTTGGTAGTAAACTTGCGATGACGCTCATAGGAGATAGATTTGGTTTTAATTCTCCAGTGACTTCACTAACGATATGCATGACATGTTCATAACGTTCTATTGTCATTAGTTTTGTAATTTG
Organism: Staphylococcus sp. HMSC065D05; assembly: GCF_001813195.1. Classification (NCBI taxonomy): domain Bacteria; kingdom Bacillati; phylum Bacillota; class Bacilli; order Caryophanales; family Staphylococcaceae; genus Staphylococcus; species Staphylococcus sp. HMSC065D05. The sequence continues at coordinate 49,011 of NZ_KV811736.1, read as the reverse complement.
TGAAGTGCCTGTTTTACTTATTCGATGAATGTCATTCCTTCCTAAATCTACGAGCATACGATGTTCACTCAATTCCTTTTCATCTTTCATTAATGTCTTTTCATTGTTTTCATCTTCTATTTTATTTTGACCTCTTTTAATTGTTCCAGCTATAGGATTCGTATAAACTTTTCCATTTTTCACCTTTACAAAACTTTCAGGAGAACTTCCTATTACAATCGGCATATCTTTATTAATGTAATACATATATGGACTAGGATTTTGTCTCTTTAAATTTTGATATAACTGAAAAGTTAATTGATGTAAATTATGTTGAAAATGGTGTTTATAACTATAAATTCTTGAAGGAACTACTTGAAACATATCTCCTTCAGTAATTTTCTTTTTTAGTCTTCTTATAGTCTGAACAAACTTTTGCTCTGATATATTGGTGGTTATATGTCGAGGGATGGATTTATATTTTATATCCTCAACCGAAAAGTGTATCTTTTTTAAGTCTTCAATTTTTCGTTCAATAGATTCCTTTAATCTTTCTTTTGTTCTATCAGAAAATAAGTTACTTGCGATAATATATAATTCATCTTTATAATGATCAAAAACAAATACATCTTCCACTAGATAAAATTGGACATCATGAGTTTGATGATCTTCTAATTTAATATCTTGTAATTTTTTAAATTCATGTCGTACTAAATCAAAGCTACAAGTCCCTATAAAGCCGGAAATAAAAGGCAAATCTTTTAAATATTTATCTTTTATTTCAAAATAATATTTATCTACTAATTCCTTAAGTCGTTGATATGGTTGATTCTTAACTATTTCACAATGGTTGTCTAGCTTAATTAAAAGTTGAGAATTATCTAATGTAATTTTGCCATAATGATCGAATATTACTATCGAGTACCTACCTTTAAGTTGCTGTTGATTGGTACTTTCAAAAATAATCTTTTTTTGTTTTAATTTTGCTAAAGCCTCTGGCGTAATTTGAGCATTCACTTTTTTGTATACAATATCCATTGATTTCCTCCTTTTCCAAAAAAAATCAGCCTCCTTCGTTATAAGGACGCTGACGCGTGGTACCACCTTTATTAGCAGAATATAATATATTCATAGCTCACTTGTTCAATTTATTTTAAGTTGTTCCACAAAACCCAATTTCACTAAAGACGGTGTTAGTTCTCATCTACCACTAACTTTCTGGTGCTACCTCAACTTTAGATACTTCATTTTGCTTCAAAAAAACCACAATAACGCTATCATTCTATAAGGACGCGTTACCGTGGTGCCACCTTAGTTAACAAATATGTTCACTTTAATGATTAAGTTAAAATTTGATAGCCCATTTCATCTATTATCATGTGCTAATTTACATCTACCATTAGCTTTCTGCTTGCTACAAAATATAATGATTACTCTATCAATCAAATTATCTGATTTTTCTAATTATTTAGTATAATACCTATCTTTCTCTAATTTGTCAACTGACTTTAAAATTAAATTGAAAAATTTGTTGAGTTTATCTTTATGTCCTATATAAAAACGTACTGAAATTAAACTATAAATTCTTCTTTATTTAATAACTTAAAATCATACATAAGTTATATTTGTTATTGAATACTTGAAATAACTCATATACAATATTGTTATTCTGAAAATTCTGAAATAAGGAGGCGCTCTATGCGAAATATTTTATTTGTAGGGTTAGGCCTTATTGGCGGTAGCTTGGCGAGTAATTTAAAATATCATTACAGTAATTTCAATATTCTTGCATACGATTCAGACTACACACAACTTGATAAAGCCCTTTCTATAGGTATTATTGATCAAAAAGTTAATGATTATGCTGCTGCTGTTGAGATAGCAGATATAATCATCTTTGCGACTCCTGTTGAGCAAACAATTAAGTATCTATCTGAACTTACAAATTACAATACAAAAACTCATTTGATTGTAACAGACACAGGTAGTACCAAACTTACTATACAATCATTTGAAAAAGAATTATTAAAACATGATATTCATTTAATTAGTGGTCATCCTATGGCAGGAAGTCATAAATCTGGTGTTTTAAACGCGAAAAAACATTTATTTGAAAATGCTTATTACATTCTTGTATTTAATGAAATGGAAAACAATGAATCCGCGACATATTTAAAGCAATTACTTAAACCTACTTTAGCAAAATTTATCGTTACCCATGCAAATGAACATGATTTCGTAACCGGTATAGTGAGTCATGTTCCACATATCATCGCTTCAATTTTAGTTCATCTAAGTGCTAATCATGTCAAAGACCATTCTTTAATCGAAAAATTAGCAGCCGGTGGCTTTAGAGATATAACTCGTATAGCAAGTAGTAATGCTCAGATGTGGAAGGACATCACTTTAAATAATCCAAATCATATTTTATCTTTACTTAACGAGATTAAAGAACAAATTACTGGTATTGAACATTTGATACAAGAACAAAATAGTAATAGTATTTACGATTTCTTCGTTAAAGCTAAAGATTATCGTGATCAACTTCCTGTTAAACAACACGGTGCAATATCTACTGCGTATGATCTTTATGTTGATATCCCTGATAAACCGGGTATGATAAGTCAAATTACAAACATCATAAGTTCACATAATATTTCTATTATAAACTTGAAGATTTTAGAAGTACGTGAAGATATTTATGGTGCTTTACAAATCAGTTTTAAAAATCCCGAAGATCGAGAGAATGCTATAAAAGCCCTCGCAAATTTTGATACTTATTATTAAATAAATTCCCCTTCCAGTCGTTATCTTTTCGCTTCTATATGTTGCACGACGAGGGGGAACTCTCTTTGTATATCTACATTTTATGACCAGCCATTAGTCCTAATCGACCATGCTTTGTACCAGCTTCGGTGTATGAAGTCGCTTTTGACACAATTCCTTTTCCATATTTTAAATGTAAGTGATCAATGGTTTTAGCAAGTTTTTCATCTTTCTTACGTTCATATTCATCAATGAATAAGTTAAGTTGTCGATCGCTTTCTTTAATAAACTGAGTTAACGATACACTTAACGTTCTATACAATGCTTTTTTGTCACACAGACGATTTGCAAAATAATTAATGACTTTGAATATATCTCTTTCTAAATTTGTAGGCTCCTCCAAGGTGTATTGCTTATGTATGCCGCCACCTTCTGCATAACCAAAAGAAAAATGAATTGTTCGCGCAAGCTTCTTTTCTGCTCTTAAACGACTTGCTACATCTTCTATCAATTCTTGCATGACAACTTTGGATTCTTCAAATTGATAGTCTCGCATTAAAATCTGACTTTTACATATTGAAGGATTTGTTACTTTATATTTTTCTCTTACTTTACTTTGATCAATACCGTTTGCATGTAGATGCATATCTATACCTAAAACTCCAAAATCTCTTTTTAAATAATGATATGGATACTTTGCTAAATCTCCTATTGTAAATATTCCTCTTTTATTCAATTTCTTTTCTGTACGCTTATTAATCCCCCAAAAATCTCTAAGTGGTTGAATTGGCCATAATTTTTCAGGTACATCTTGATAACGCCATTCAGCTATACCGTTTTCCGTATGCTTAGCTTCAATATCCATTGCAACCTTGCTCAATAGCATATTCGAGCCTATTCCAATGGTACAGTGAATACCTGTTTCTTCTAATATTTCATTTTGAAATCTTTTACAAAAAGCAAAAACTGTTGAATTAAATCTATGGTAACTATCCGTTACATCCATGAAAAATTCATCAATACTATACTGATGTAAATCTTCAGGTGGAACGTACCGCAGTGCAATCTTTGAAATTGCAACAGATACATTTAAATACTTTCTCATACTTGGATTAATAATATAAATGTCATTACGATGCGGTATCTCAAAAAGTCTTGATCCCGTTTTAATACCTAATTCTTTTAACTTTGGAGTTGCTGCTAGAACGACCGAACCTTGCCTTTTCGTATCTGCTACAACTGCTAGCTTAGTTGTTAATGGGTCCAATCCTTTTTCCATACATGATACACTTGCAAAAAAACTTTTTTGGTCTATGCAGAGTACATCCCTATCTTCTAATAAATTGTAATCATACATAACTGATCCTCCCTTACAAAATCATTATATAGGAACACTTGTTCTATTTCAATGCTAATAAGAACATTTGTTCTTATTCATTCTTCTCATTTTCATGCTATACTAAAAGAACCAATGTTATATAGCAAAGGAGAATGTTGATTATGCCAATCATTAATGTGAAATTATTAGAAGGCCGTTCTGATGAACAACTTAAGGATTTGGTTACGGAAGTCACTCATGCTGTAGAAAAAACTACAGGTGCAAATAAAGAAGCGATTCACGTGGTCATTGAAGAAATGAGAAAAGATCATTATGCTGTCGGTGGCGTAAGAAAATCTGATCAGTAAACATAAAATCCCTGAAAGTAAAACAATTATTATTAATTGTCTTACTTTCAGGGATTCATTTTTTAATTATCTTCAAAGAAATTTTTAATTGCTTGCTTATTTTTCTCAGAGTCTATTTGAAGCGCACTACCGTCATTATTTGTATTAATATCTTGGTAGCTTCCTTTAATAGGAACTGTCAAAGATTGCACATCTTTATCTCCACGAATTCCAAAACTTATACCTGTTTGAAAAATCGCAGAGTTAGGCATGTTTGTGTTAACATAACCTCTTAAAATACCAGCAACTTTTGGTAGTTTCGCAACTGTATTGAAATTAACTAACTCTTGTTTTAATGTTTGCATCACTTGTTGCTGTCTTCTCACACGACCAAAATCTCCTTCCGGATCATGACGAAATCTAGCATAACCAAGTAATTCTTTACCATTTAACTTATGGTGTCCTTTTTTCAAAGACACACCTATATTTTCAGACATGTCTTTTTCCACATCAATTGGGACACCATTAGGCTGTAGTTCATCTATCATTTTTTCAAATCCCGTAAAATCTACTACAGCGTAATACTCAGGATTAATACCTAAATTTTTGTTAAGTGATTTTCTTAACAATTCCGGGCCTCCAAGTGAATATGCGGCATTAATTTTATATTTATCATAACCAGGAATATCATCATAAATATCTCTCATGACAGACATCATTTTCATTTTTTTATGTACGTAATCATATTGAACAATCATAATCGAGTCAGTACGTGATTTGCCACCTTGAGCCTTATCTGCACCAAGGACAAGAACTGAAATCTTCCCATCATTTTTCATATTCCCATTAAATTTATGCACTTTCACATCCTTAGCATGTTCTTTAGCATACTTCATACCACTGTTATACTGATGGGTAATATACACAATGATAGAAATTAAAATAATAAGAATGATTAAAATGATAAAAGGTAACTTCCGCATTCTTTTTTTATTTCTTCGCCTAGAAGGTGTCGAAGTTGTTCCTTTCTGTCGTCGATACTCTGTTTCTTTAATATCCTTCTGTTCAGTCATATTTACCTACCTTATACCTTCAAAATTACATATCTATATACTATAATTAATATGTATTAACGTTATAGAAAAAGTATTCAAATTGCAAGAGTTTTTTAATAAATGGTACTAAGGTCCAATGAGAGGATGGCATAAATGAATATCAATACTGCATACTTTGCTGGTGGCTGTTTTTGGTGTATGACTAAACCTTTTGATACATTTGATGGTATCGAAAAAGTCACATCGGGATATATGGGAGGACACTTAGTTAATCCTTCTTATGAAGAAGTAAAAACTGGATCTACTGGGCATTATGAAGTGGTTAAAATTGAGTATGATGTTGCTCTATTTTCATATCATAAATTATTAGAAATTTTCTTTTCAGTTATCGATCCTTTGGATGATGGTGGTCAATTTCAAGATAGAGGTTCTCAATATAAGACCGTTATTTTCTATTCAAATGAACATCAAAGACAGTTAGCTGAACAATATATATGTGAACTCCAAGATAGTTTTAACGCTGATAAAGCAATTGCAACAAAAATTTTACCGGCATCAACTTTTTATGAAGCGGAAGCATACCATCAAGATTTTTACAAAAAGAACCCTGAACGTTATAAACAAGAACAACAAGACCGTGCTAATTATATCAAAGATAATCATATGTAAATAATAGATTGGACCGTGATTCATTTTGAATATATCACTCCATCTTGAGAATAAAAATATGAATGTAGATTTTTGATAAAAAGATTTTTTCAATTTAGTCAACAACTACCTTACATTAAAAATGCCTGGAACAACAATTGATGTTCCAGGCTATATTTAGAGATATTTAGAGATAAATGTTTAAAACACTCATTATTTATGGCGTATGACTCTCATCACTTTAAGCATACTCTCCCACAGAGAATAATGCTTTTGATAAACTAAAAATCTAGGTTCCCAATTGGGGCTATATTTTTCTTTATAACGTCTTAATCCTTGAAAACGGTATAAACCATTGAAATGTTCAAATACACGCCCCGCCATTCTCTCTCTTAAATAAGAATAATGCAATTGACCTACATTGGAGAGTGTCGCCATTCCCATATTAAATGCTTTATACCCCTTTTCTTTACTCCATAACAACATATGAAGATATAATCCATCCATTAAAGGTAAATCCAATTCAGGCAGCCATCTAATTAAATCAACAGATATTGCATTATTAGAATAAGTAGGCATCAAACTACAAAATGCAATCATCTTGCCAGAATTATCTCTCATTACTCCAATAGGTGCTTTCGATAAATAAGTTTGAGTAAATTGACCTACAGAAAAATGCATCTCACTTCTTCCATCCAACCATTTATCACTCACAAATTTAAGTTCATCAAAGAAATCTTGAGTGAATGGTGGTTCAATAATTTCAAAATTGATATTTAAATCATCAAACTTATTAAGCGTCGCTCTAAAACCACGTCGTTTTTTACCAGATGTTGTAAACGTTGTTAAATCAATAATAGCTTCTTCACCTAATTTAAAGAATTGATTACCAAAATTATGATATAAAGGCATATATTGATCACTTATTTGATAAAAAATAATTTCATAACCTTGATACTCAGCAAACTGATAAAATGCTTCTAATAATGACTCAAATGATTTAGTATTGCCAATTGGATCACCCAAAACGACAAGGGCATTGGACTTATATCGATACATAATAAAAGAATCTTTATTTTCATTAAAGAAACAATCTTTGTCACCACTATAAACCAGGTGACTTAAATAATTACCACCGTATTTTTGAATAATTTCATCGCAAAGTGTTAAATCAACACTATGATGAGAACGTTTATACTTATAATCAAAAAGCCAAGCAATAACGCCAACGAGTAGCATAATAATAATAATGGTCATCCAAAAGTAATATCGTAATAAAGACGTATCAATCTCAATATGATAAACATCTAATGCATATAAAGTTCCTGATATTAAAATATGATTTAAATAAAGAATAAAGATACTAAGAAGTAGCATAAACGCCAACTTTTTAAAGCGTAATGGTCGTTTAAGTACTTGAGCACGTTGATAAGCTAAAATCAGTAACACAAATATGATAATGAGCCATGACAATAATAAAAATGACGCATAAGTATATATAGTCACACTAGCAATTAAAATAATAGAAATAAAGGCATAAATTATTGCACGACGACTGCCTTTATAAATACCTCTTACATTTAGAATAAGTAACAAACAAGCACCCGTTTGTATAGCTAAGGCAATATAATAGGCAAAATGATTTCCGTCATACAATCCATCGTAGACAATAGTTAAATTGTTAATAAAGAAAATAATACTAGTTAAAAATATTAAAATTGCTAACGAAAATGAAGGTATTTTAGCTAAAATATCTTTCTGATAAGATCTCAAAAATGAAGTGAAGTCTTTTACAGGTATAAAGTACTTCGAATTGTCGAGATATTTTTTAGCAGTATTTCCAAATTCAAATGAAGATAATATAAGTGCAATCATCACTGGCACAAAATAATAAGCAAATCGATATAAAACTAATGCTAGAAGTATCTTTTCTTCAGAAATACCAAGTGATTTCAGTCCTAGTAACACGACTAAATCAAACGCGCCAAAACCACCTGGAATAAAACTAACTAAACCAGATAAAGCTGCAATAACAAATATACCTACAAAAGTCATAAATGAGATATGTATATCGACAATCAGTGCAGCAAAATATAATACAGTAGCTGCTGCCATCCACTCAACACATGATACAACTGTACAATACACACCCATAAAACGATTATTTCTATCTACAGGTCGTGCCACGGTATAGAAAATAAAGATAGGTAAAAATAATGCAACAATATATAAAATCCAACGTACCCATGAAATTTCATCAATCATGTGAGAAGCGTTAAATATACGCAGAACAACTAAGATAGATAATAAACTTAATCCCGTAAGCATAGATACTAAAATAATAGAAATATATTGCACAAGCTTTTTCGTGTCATTAGTATAATTTTTATATACAAAAGCTCTTACACCTGCACCTATAAACCCTCCAAAACCAATTATAGAATTTAGGGCGTTGATAATATAACTCACTCTAAAGACTCTAATCATCGGCATTTTAAGTTTAAGAGATTTTACTAAAATAATATCGTACAGTGATAATAAAATGAGTGACAGTCCCCCACCAGCAAATAGTAGTACGAGCCATAATCTATTAATTTTGCCAAACTGTATGAATGTCTCTTTAAAATTGATATGTGATAATTCTCTATAGAGTGTAAAAATTACAAAGATAAATAAAGCAGTGGCGAAAATAAGTTTTAAAAAAGAAAGTAATTTACTTTTTAATTCTTGTGTCATGTTTTCACTTCGATTCTAATTCAATATGATATATATCAAAATATATCATAAAGCTATGTCATATAGAATATCAATAAGCAAGATGAACCTTACATTATTGTAATACAATTTTCACATCATCCGAGGGATTAATTTGAATAAAATCATTTAACATATGATTACTAAGCATATCATGATTGTAAATGTATGTGATTTAAAATAAAAAAGACTGGAACATTGTTTTTGTTGTTCCAGTCTAAATTAATATATTATTGTTTAATTCCTTTTTCTTCTTCAGTGATAGTGTACTCACCAGCATCATTTCCATAGTAGCGATTGTATCTTCGTTTAAATAACATAAATATGTGTGAAACCAATACCTTAAGTACAGCGTATAGAGGAATACCAATAATCACTCCAACAATGCCCATTAAATTTCCTGCACATAATAAAATGAAAATAATTGTTAAAGGATGAATTTTCAATGTTTTACCCATAACGTTAGGAGAGATAAAGTGGCCTTCAAAGAATTGGACAAGCGTCCATACAACAGCTAACTTTAATAACATCAAAGGTGAAGTAATAATCGCGATAACAATCGCAGGCGATATTGCTATTGTCGGTCCTAAATAAGGAACTACACTAGTGACTGCAGCAATACTTGCTAAAACCAAGGCGTACTTAAGACCAATAATTGAATAGCCAATAAATAGTAATAATCCAATACAAAATGACACAATAATTTGACCTTGAATGTACGAACCAACTTGTACACTCATCTTTTCTAACAAGTCATGAAAATCTTTTCTAAATTTAGGTGGCATAATTTTTGTAGTATAATCTTTAAATTTATGACCATCTTTTAACATAAAGAACAACACAAAAGGTGTAGTCCCAATAACAATACCGATATTCGCGACTGCTTCAGCAAAAGTTGCAAGTTTAGATCCAAATCCATCTGAGTAATCTGAAACCATAGATGGTATCTTTTTCTGAGCAGATTCTAACCATTCGTTCACTTGTCCCATATAACCAGATAAAATTGTATTATTATTAAGTTTATCAAGTGATCGCGTAATTTTATGTAAATAATTAGGTGTATTTTTGATAAAACTTTCTATCTGTGATCCAATAATTGGAATAAGTAAATTAACTATTAATGTAATAATACCAACAATTGCAACATAAATAATTGTTATACCTAATAGTCTTGGAATACGATACCTCTCCATCATATTTACAATAGGATTGAATAAATAAAATAGTACTAACGAAACAATAATAGGTGCTGCTATTGTATTAAATACAATAATAAATGGTTGAAAGACATATGAAATTTTATCAAAGATAAAAATGACAATACCTAAAAGAACCAATGCAATTAAAGCATAAATAAGGTCATTTCCGCCTAAAAACCTCATAAATCTAGACTCTGACAAACTAAAAAAATGGCTTTTCTTTCCATTTATTTCTTTTTCATTTTTCATTAAATTCACCACGCCTTAAAAATACATCTATTTACTTTTTAATTTTATTGTAAAAATAAGCTTAAAAACACAATATTTATCTTACCACAAATAACAATATTCTAATCATTAAGGTCACTTTTCTTATTAAAAGAATATTTTAAGATTTATTTACTACTAATTTGAACTTCAAAATGATTGATATGTAGTGTTAAATAAACTATTTCCGCTTCGTATACATACACACTAAATTCACGTTGAATCATTTTTAATATTTTATAAGCCGTATTAAAACTACGTGGATACATAGTTTTTATCATCGATATAAAATTCTCTTGTGCTTCTAAATACTCACCTTTAGTTAATCGATATATTAAAAATTGTATGTGCCTTATAAAACGCTGATATTGTATTGTTTGTTTATCAATTGAATGTTGTAAATCAGTTTCAATAATTGTAATACTCTTATTGATTAACTTGTTTATTACTGAAATATCGTGAATTGATAATTTTTCAGAGTTGGATGCAATATGTAATGCGATGAATCCAATTTCATCTTCTGGAAAATGTACGTCTAAGGTTTTATTTAATTTATCGATTACCTTTCGAGCAACATTGTACGCATTACTATAAAGATGTTTTGTTTCAATCACAAATGGATTTGTAATCATTTGATGTTGCTTAAGTCTTTTATAGGCATAAATGATGTGATCTGTAAGTGCAACAACCAAATTTTTATCATCTGTAATTAGACCAGATTCATTGATAATATTAACTGAGTCTATCACCGCTTGAACAACATGATCTTCTCCGAGCTCCAAAAGTGTTTTGTAGTGTTCTTGTTGCTCTTGTTGTTCTAATTTATAAATTTTTTCTATCGAAGCATTCTCTTGAACTGTCATACCAACCTTTTTATTAAAACCAATACCTTTACCAATTAAAACAACCTCTTGATGATTTTTTGTGCATATGATGACATTATTATTGAGTGTTTTCGTTATTACATACTTGCTCATCATAATCACCTTTCTAATATCATTATTAAAATTATAATGCTTAATACCTAAATTGAAAAGGAATCTATTTTGAAAGTTTTTACTGTTATATAGAGATTGAATCAATGACATCAATACTTTAAATCTTGCCAAAAATAAAGCGACTTGATACATCAAGGGATATGTATCAAGCCGTTATTTTATTGATTTATTCACTATTTTTTTGGCATTTTTGCATGTTGTCCCCAAGTCTCAATGCCAAATAAATTTATTTCTAAGTTTTCGGGTTTAAACACAGGTCTCTTACCTTCTTTACGCTGTCTTTGATAATCTTTCATCACTGCAAACGCAATATTCGACAAACCTATAATTGATATGATATTTACTATTGCCATAAGACCCATAAATAAATCGGCAGTACTCCATACTGTTTCTGTTTTAGCAACAGCACCTACAAATACTAAAAGTACTACAAAACATCTAAAAATAAATAATATCATCTTATTGTTAGATAAAAATTCGATATTGGATTGACCATAGTAATAGTTACCTACAACAGATGAAAATGCAAATAAGGTAACTGCTACAGTTAGGAAAATACCTCCTGCTGAACCTAAATGTTCGTTCAACGCTGATTGTGTAACTGCTACACCTTGAGGCGCGCTATCACCAAATTGTAAACCAGAATATAATAAAATCATAATTGCTGTAGCTGTACAAACAAGCATAGTGTCAAAGAATACACCTAATGATTGAATTAAACCTTGTTTAACGGGATGAGGCACAGCAGCTGTAGCAGCAGCATTAGGTGCAGATCCCATACCAGCTTCGTTTGAGAATAAACCACGTTTAATACCTTGAAGAATAGCTGCTCCTACAGCACCACCAGTAACCTGCTGAACTCCGAATGCACTTTTGATAATAGTGCCAATCATAGGTACAATTTGATCTATATTGAGTAATAAAATGATTAAAACCATACCTATATAAACAATAGCCATAATAGGCACAATAAGTGAAGATAGTGTAGCTATGCTACGAACACCACCAAAAATGATAATACCTGTAATAACTGCAAGTACTATTCCAGTAATTACTGGGCTAATATTGTATTGAGTATTTAATGATTCAGCAATTGTATTTGCTTGAACAGTATTAAATACAAAAGCAAATGTAACTGTAATTAAAACAGCAAATACAATTCCAAGCCATTTTTGGTTAAGTCCTTTTGTTATGTAATAGGCTGGTCCGCCACGGAACCCACCTTCTTTGTCATGTACCTTATAAACTTGCGCAAGTGTTGCTTCCATAAATGCACTAGCTGCACCAATAAAAGCAATAACCCACATCCAAAAGACTGCACCGGGACCACCAAGAACAATAGCAGTTGCAACACCGGCAATATTTCCAGTTCCTACTCTTGACCCAGCACTAATCGCAAAAGCTTGAAATGGTGAAATACCCTTCTCACCACTACTTAAAGTTTCTGGCTTTTCAGTTAATGCTCTAAACATCTCTGGTAACATTCTGAGTTGAATAAATTTAGAACTAATTGTAAAGAAAAAACCTGCTGTTAATAATAATCCAATAAGATATTGAGACCAAATTAAGTCATTCCCGACTTGAACAAATGTTTTAAACCAGCCAGGAATTAAGTTATCGAAATCTTGCAAAACGAATCCCTCTCATCCACTTAAATTTATCGTTTTAAATACACCAAGAGATTTATGCTTTAATTTCATTAACAAAGATTAAACATTCATATTAACAATAAATGTATATTATCACTTTGATAGTTCAAATTAGACATAAATCCCTTGGGCTCATTTTAGTTGCTATTATTAATTTTTATTTTATCATTTTATTTTGTGATTGCATATACTTTTACTCTAGAATCATACTTTCTACTTCTCCAAAATCATCAGTATCAATAATAAATGATCCATTCGTATATTGTTCAGATAAGTGTACATCATCGATTTTACCATATTCTTCATGATGTTGAGAGAATACAACATATTTCATGTGATTTTCTTTAACTACTGCACCCGCCACAATCCGATGCGGTTTTTTCTTTAATTCTTTTAGTAAAGTGATTCCACGTTGTGCGCGTTTAGCTTCTTGAAGAACATTAAAATCAATACGCTTCATAGCACCACGTTGTGTAACCATTATTATGGAATCTGAATCGTTCACATCTTCTGTCATAACAACATAGTCTTCATCTTTAAGATTAATTGATTTAACACCAGCTGCTCTTAAGCCTGTATCCGATAATTCATTAGTTGAATAAGTTAATGACATGCCTTTATGCGTTAGAACAGTAATTAACTGATCAGTCTCTAATCGAACGACATTAATAAGTTTATCATTGTCTTTAACCTTCATATTTATGAGTGGTTTATTAAAACGAGTAGTTTTAAATTGTGAAGCGCTACTTTTCTTAATCATGCCGTTTTTAGTAGCCATAATATAAAAGGCTTCATTTTTAAAATCTTTTTCGTTGTATACATTTACTACTTCTTCATCTTCATCTATTGGCACAATTTGTGATATGTGTTGACCAAGCTCTTTCCAACGGATATCGGCTAATTTATGAACAGGTATAAACAAATATCTACCTTTATTTGTAAATACAAGAACAGTATCTTGAGTATTCACGGCTTCATGTTTTAATAAGCGGTCACCGTCCTTCAAACCGATTTCAGTCACACCGCTTGCGTTAAAACTACGTGTAGATGTACGTTTTATATAGCCATGTTGTGTCAAACTTAAAATCACTTCTTCACTAGGCACCATAACTTCTTTATCAATTTTGATTTCGGAAATTTCAGCTTCGATTGTAGATAGTCGATCCACTTTAAATTTCTTTTTAATTTCATTTAGTTCATCTTTAATTACTGCTAAAAGCGCCTCATGATTATCTAAGATATTTCTTAATTCTTTTATTAAAGCTTCTAACTCTTCATGTTCTTTTTTCAAAGCTTCAATGTCAGTATTTGTTAATCTATATAGCTGTAACATGACAATAGCTTCTGCTTGAGCTTCAGTAAAGCCATATTCTGCAACTAAATTATCTTTGGCATCTTTTTTATTTTTAGAATTACGTATCAATGCAATAACTTCATCAAGTATAGATAAAGCTTTCATTAATCCTTCCACAATATGCATACGTTTTTCAGCTTGCTCTAAGTCATAGCGCGTTCTATTTGTAACCACTTCAATTTGATGATTTAAATAACTTTCTATAATTTCACGTAATCCCATCAACTTAGGGCGGCCTTCACTAATAGCAACCATATTAAAATTATATGAAATTTGTAAATCCGAATTCTTATATAAATAGTTTTTGATTGATTCGCTATTAGCATCTTTTTTTAATTCGATTGCAATTCGTAATCCAGTTCTATCAGTCTCATCTCGAACTTCTACAATACCATCAACCTTTTTATCAGCACGTAATTCGTCGATTCTTTTAACTAAACTACTTTTATTCACTTCATAAGGAATTTCAGTCACAATTAATTGTTTACGTCCACTTCTTAAAGGTTCTTCATCTACTCGTGAACGCACGACAACCCTTCCTTTACCAGTCTCATATGCTTTTTTTATACCTTCTATTCCTTGAATGATACCACCTGTAGGAAAGTCAGGCCCTTTGATATATTTCATCAGCTGATTAATTGTAATATCAGGTTGATCGATATACTTCAATGTACCTTGTATCACTTCGGCAAGGTTATGTGGCGGGATATCAGTAGCATATCCAGAAGAAATCCCCGTAGATCCATTAATTAATAAATTAGGAAATCTCGCTGGTAATACCATTGGTTCCAAAGTTGTGTCATCATAGTTTGGAATAAATGATACTGTTTCCTTATTAATATCCCTTAATAGTTCTTCTGATAATTGACTAAGTTTAGCTTCTGTGTAACGCATAGCAGCTGGAGGATCGTTATCGATACTACCATTATTCCCATGCATTTCAATTAGAACATGACGTAACTTCCAATCTTGACTTAAGCGCACCATAGCATCATATACTGAAGAGTCTCCATGAGGATGATACTGACCTATAACATCACCGACAGTTTTCGCACTTTTACGGAAATTTTTATCATACGTATTACCACTAGAATACATTGCGAATAGTATACGTCGTTGTACTGGTTTTAAACCATCACGTACATCAGGTAATGCACGTTCTTGAATGATATATTTACTATAACGTCCAAATCGGTCACCAATAACATCTTCAAGTGACAAATCTTGAATTATCTCACTCAATTCGTTTCCTCCTCAATATATTTTTCATTCTCCAGTATTTGGACTTCTTTATTATCCAAAATACTTTGATCTTCTTGCATACCAAAT
The DNA here is from genome assembly GCF_001813195.1 of Staphylococcus sp. HMSC065D05. Taxonomy (NCBI): domain Bacteria; kingdom Bacillati; phylum Bacillota; class Bacilli; order Caryophanales; family Staphylococcaceae; genus Staphylococcus; species Staphylococcus sp. HMSC065D05. The sequence goes on along the minus strand of NZ_KV811736.1, from coordinate 33,348 downwards.
TCAACGTGTTTTTCAATCCACTCTCTTCTTGGGGCAACCTTATCCCCCATCAAAGTAGTGACACGTTTTGATGAACGAACTTCATCTTCAACTTGAACTCTAATTAATGTTCGAGTTTCTGGATTCATTGTAGTTTCCCATAATTGTTCTGGATTCATCTCACCAAGACCTTTATAACGCTGTAATGTGAAACCTTTTCCTAATTGTTTTTGTAAATTTTCTAATTCTTCATCAGTCCAAGCGTACTCAACTTTTTTATTCTTACCTTTACCTTTTTCTAATTTGTATAAAGGCGGTAACGCAATAAAGACACGTCCAGCTTGAACAAGTGGTTTCATATATTTAAAGAAAAATGTAAGCAATAATACTTGAATATGTGCACCATCCGTATCAGCATCTGTCATGATAATAATTCTGTTGTAATTACTATCTTCAATTTTAAAGTCAGTACCAACACCAGCACCAATAGTATGAATAATCGTATTAATTTCTTCATTTTTAAAAATATCCTCTAAACGTGCCTTTTCTGTATTAATCACCTTTCCACGAAGAGGTAAAATAGCTTGGAATTTACGGTCGCGTCCTAATTTTGCAGAACCTCCCGCTGAATCACCCTCAACTAAATATAACTCGTTTTTATCAGTATTTTTACTTTGCGCAGGAGTTAACTTACCTGATAGCAATGTATCTTTACGTTTACTTTTCTTTCCGGAGCGTGCATCTTCTCTAGCTTTACGAGCAGCCTCGCGTGCTTGTTGAGCTTTAATTGCTTTTTTAACTAATGATTTAGATAATTGGCCCTTTTCTTCTAAGTAATATGGTAATTTCTCTGAAACAACAGAGTCTACAGCACTCCTTGCTTCTGAAGTGCCAAGTTTTGATTTCGTTTGCCCTTCAAATTGAAGAAGTTCTTCTGGTATACGTACTGAAATAATCGCTGTTAAACCTTCACGAATATCATTACCGTCTAAATTTTTATCTTTATCTTTCAGTTCGTTTATACGACGTGCATATTCATTAAAAACACGAGTCATCGCTGTTTTGAAACCAACTTCATGAGTACCTCCATCCTTTGTACGAACATTATTTACAAAACTTAATATGCTCTCAGAGTACTGATCATTATATTGGAATGCTACGTCTACCTCTATTCCATTGGAATGCCCTGCAAATGTAGTAACATCATGTAATACTTCTTTACCTTCATTGACATAACTAACAAATTCTTTAATTCCTTCTTCATAATGGTAAATTTCTTCTCGTTCTTTTCCACTACGTAAATCAGTAAGTGTAATTTTTAAATCTTTAAGTAAAAATGCAGATTCTTGTAAACGCTCACTTAAAATATCAAAATTAAAAGTCGTCGTTGACTTAAATATTTCTGAGTCTGGTTTAAATGTAACTTTAGTACCTGTTTTTTTTGTTTTTCCAGTTTTTACTAAGCCTGTCGCTGGAATACCACCATTTTTGAAATTTTGGGTGTAGATATTACCATCTCTATGAATTTCAACTTCAAGCCATTCACTAAGGGCATTTACAACAGAAGCACCAACCCCATGGAGACCTCCAGATGTTTTATAACCCCCTTGTCCAAACTTACCTCCAGCATGTAAAACAGTAAATATAACTTCTGCAGTAGGTTTGCCAGACGCATGTATACCTGTTGGCATACCTCGACCATTATCTTCTATAGAAATACTACCATCCTGATTAATTGTTACTGTAATTGCATCACCATAACCATTTAATACTTCATCGACGGAGTTATCGACAACTTCATATACAAGATGATGTAATCCTCGTTTATCAGTTGATCCAATGTACATACCAGGTCTCTTTCTAACTGCTTCTAGTCCTTCAAGTACCTGAATTGAATCATCTGAATAATTATTTTGTTTATTCATTGCCAATGATTTCGCCCTCCTACAAACGTACGTTCGTTATTAAAACTATACAATAGTTATTCTTATATAAATTCACCTAAATTGCAAGTGTCATTTAAATTACTAAGTTGTTTGAGTAACTTTATTGAATTAAATTAAATTAACAATGTTCTAATTAATATTGAGTGTGGTAGAATGAAGCTAAGTTTCTAAAGGATGTGTAAGTTTTTATGATGATCATCGTCATGTTAATCTTGAGTTATCTGATTGGTGCATTCCCAAGTGGGTTAATTATTGGTAAATTATTTTTTAAAAAAGATATAAGACAATACGGTAGTGGAAATACTGGAGCAACTAACAGTTTTCGTGTTCTTGGAAGACCAGCCGGATTTATAGTTACGTTTTTAGATATTTTCAAGGGATTTATTACAGTCTTTTTTCCACTATGGTTCCCAGTTCATGCGGATGGTGTTATAAGCACCTTCTTTACAAATGGTTTAATAGTAGGATTGTTTGCAATACTCGGTCACGTGTATCCAATATATCTGAAATTTAATGGCGGAAAAGCAGTAGCTACCAGTGCAGGAGTTGTATTAGGTGTCAATCCTATTTTACTTCTTATATTGGCAATTATCTTTTTTAGTGTATTAAAAATCTTTAAATATGTTTCTTTATCAAGTATCATTGCAGCAATTAGTTGTGTGATCGGTTCAATTATCATTCATGATTATATTTTACTTGCTGTTAGCGGAATTGTTTCAATCATATTAATCATTCGACACAAATCTAATATAGTTAGAATTTTTAAAGGAGAAGAACCTAAAATTAAATGGATGTAACTCAAATTTCTAATTGTTTAGAGCCTGGGACTTCAAATCAATGTTCCAGGCATTATTAATATATTAGCGATTAATAACTTAATGGGCAAAATAAAATAAAGACTTAAAATTTTGAAAAGATTCATTATTTTCTATGAATTTATATTTACTCGATTACAATAAAAGAGCATATCAAATGTATTATGCTATCATGCCTTTAAAATTTAGATAAATAAAAATTTAAAAAAGTAAGGTGATAACACTATGAATATAAAATTAACTCAAAAGGCAGTAGAATGGTTTAAAAACGAATTGGATTTACCTATAAGCAATAAAGTTCTTCAGTTTTATGTAAAATATGGAGGAGAATTCCAATTAAAACAAGGATTTAGTCCAGCGTTCACCGTAGAAAATAAAGATGCTATTGAAATAGGTTTTGAACAAACATTCTTCGAAATAAATGTCGTTATTGCGGAAAAAGATTTATGGTATTTTCAAGATGAAACACTAACAGTAGATGCAATCGATCATGAAGATGAGATCATCTACAAACGAAATTAATATAATTATACATATAAAAAAAGAAGCGATAAACCACTTCGCTTCTATTTATAAATGATCAGTGCCAAACGTAACCTCAGCATCTTTACCTTCTTTATTTAACTGGTTAACCTTACTATAAGTCTCATGCCACTCAGGAAAATATCTATCCAGGCGTATGGGTTTAAATGTATCTGCTTTAATACAGATAAGCTCTGTTGAACCAGTCGTAGCTAATTCTCCATTTTCATTATAAACCTCATAACAATACGTTGAACGTAATCTAGAATATTTTTCTACCCATGTTTTTACTGTAACCTTTTCAGGATAGTAAATTGATTTTTTATATTGCACTTTTAAATCTACAACTGGTGAAATAACACCTTGTTCTTCCATAGAGGCATAACTGAAGCCAAGTTTTCTTATATAGTCAGTTCTCGCAACTTCAAACCATGTTGCGTAGTTACCGTGATAGATAACCCCCATTTTATCCGTTTCTTGATATCTTGCTTCAATTTCAGTCAAACTGTATATCATTGGAGTAATCCTTCTTTCAACTTTAACTTATTCTTTCAATTAAGGATAACATAAAGCAGTCATACCAACACAATAGTTAGCATGACTGCTTTGAATTAATAATGAGTCAAAATTATATTAAATTACTGCGCGAGTTTATTTCTTAATACCATTTGTAAAATACCACCATGACGATAATAGTCTAATTCTACTAGTGAATCAAAACGTACAATAACTTTGAAATTAATGATTTCACCATTTTCTTTTTTAGCAGTCACATTTACAAGATCATGTGGTTGTACATCTTCATTAATGTCTACAGATATTTCTTCTTTACCATCAAGACCTAGTGTTTCTGCAGATTCTCCTTGTTGGAATTGAAGCGGTAATACCCCCATCATAACTAAGTTAGAGCGATGAATACGTTCATAACTTTGTGCTATGACAGTTTTAACGCCTAACAAATTCGTACCTTTTGCAGCCCAGTCACGAGAAGATCCCATTCCATAGTCATTACCAGCTAAGACAACTAAGCCAGTTCCATCTTCTTTATATTTCATTGCTGCATCATATATAGGCATTATTTCTCCGGTAGGCCAATATGTTGTAAATCCACCTTCAGTACCTGGAGCAAGTTGGTTTTTGATACGAATATTGGCAAATGTACCACGTACCATTACTTCGTGGTTACCACGACGGGAACCATAAGAGTTAAAGTTGCGAATTGCAACATCATGATCTAATAAATATTTACCTGCTGGTGTATCTTTGCCGATAGCACCTGCTGGAGAAATATGGTCTGTTGTAACAGAATCACCAAATTTACCCATAACTCTCAAACCTTTAAGCGGTTCAATTTTACCCGGCTCTTTAGATAATCCTTGGAAAAATGTTGGATTTTGAATATATGTTGAATTAGGATCAAAATCATATAATGGTTCATCGGTTACATCTATTTCATTCCACATTTCATTGTTATGATATACATTTTTATATTCTTCTAAGAATAGTTCAGGTGTAACAACTTTATCTACAGTATCAGAAACTTCTTGTATTGAAGGCCAAATGTCTTGTAAGTATACATCTTTACCATCTTTGCCTTTACCAATTGGTTCATTTTGTAAATCAATATCTACTGTACCAGCAAGCGCATAAGCTACAACAAGTTGTGGTGATGCTAAATAGTTTGCTTTCACTAATGGGTGGATTCGACCTTCAAAATTACGATTACCTGATAAGACTGAAGTTACTAATAAATCTTCATCTGCAACTGCCTTTTCAATTTCAGGCAATAGTGGCCCTGAGTTACCAATACATGTAGTACAACCATAACCAACAAGGTTGAAACCTAAATCATCTAAATATTGTTGTAATCCAGAATCTCTCAAATACCCTGTAACAACTTTTGAACCTGGAGCAAGTGACGTCTTAACGAACTCTGGTACTTTCAATCCTTTTTCTACAGCTTTTTTAGCAACTAAACCAGCACCTAACATAACATATGGGTTAGAAGTGTTAGTACATGAGGTAATAGCAGCAATTGCGATATCTCCTGTTTTCATTGTAGCTTTAGATCCATCATTAAAATTAATTTCTGCTTTTTTATCAAATTCACTTTGATCAAGTCCATGACCTTGATTACCAGCAGGAGCTGTTACTGATTTTTCAAATTCTTTTTTCATATCACTTAAGAAAATTAAATCTTGTGGACGCTTTGGACCAGAAAGTGATGCCTCTACTGTAGATAAGTCTAAATCAATAACATCTGTATATTCAGGGTCCTCTTTTTCAACATCAAAGAACATATGGTTTTGTTGTAAATATTCTTTAACCAATTCAATATGTTCTTCGTCACGGCCAGTAAGTTTCATGTATTTCAATGATTCTTCATCTACTGGGAAGAAACCACACGTTGCACCATATTCTGGGGCCATGTTAGCAATTGTAGCTCTGTCTGCTAATGGTAAGTGTTGAACACCTGGACCAAAGAATTCAACAAATTTTCCAACCACACCTTTTTTACGTAATTCTTCAGTCACACGTAAAGCCAAATCGGTAGCTGTTGAACCTTGTGGTAAAGAGTGAGTTAAACGCACTCCGATAACTTCAGGAATTGGGAAATATGACGGTTGCCCTAACATACCTGCTTCGGCTTCGATACCACCAACGCCCCAACCTAGAACACCAATACCATTTATCATTGTAGTATGTGAATCAGTACCAACTAAAGTGTCAGGAAATGCTGTTTTTTCACCATCAACATCTCTTACATGTACAACATTTGCTAAATACTCTAAGTTTACTTGATGGACAATACCTGTAGCAGGAGGTACTGCATTATAGTTATCAAAAGCTTTTGTTGCCCAGTTTAAGAATTGATAACGTTCATAGTTACGTTCAAATTCTAATTTCATATTACGTTCTAATGCTTCTGGATTAGCGTAACTATCGACTTGAACAGAATGGTCGATAACTAAATCTACAGGTACTTCTGGGTTGATTTTATTAATATCCCCACCAACATCATTCATAGCTTTACGTAATGAAGCCAAATCTACTACTGCTGGCACACCTGTAAAGTCTTGTAAAATAACACGAGAAGGTTTGAATGGAACTTCACCTTCGTTACCTTCATTACCGAATTCACTTAATGCTTTGATATGATCATCAGTTATAACAAAATCATCCTCTTGTCGTAACACAGATTCTAACAATACGCGAATTGAATATGGTAATTTAGAAATTTTAGTTAGCCCTTTTTCTTCTAATGTTTGTAAGTCATAGTAAGTATATGATTGACCATTTAATTCGAATTGTTTCTTTGCTTGTTCTTTAATATTAGAAGCCATTTTATATCCCCCTTGATATTTATATATATTTATATGCCGTTAATTAAATTGTATTATTATATGTTTATCAAAACAACTATGTACCTTTAGAAAACGCTTTATTTTCATTTCGCTTTTGTAATCAGTTTATATAAGAAAAACTTATCGTAAGATATTAGCGCAATAAGTAAATGTTATTAATTGAGAATGGTTATCAATAATGAACATCATTTTAAATATCAAACTACTATTCGGTTTCTTCATACAAATTGAATGAACACAAACTTATAAGCGTATGCGCTCAAAAATGAAATGATATCAATTTGATACTGTATCTATCAGCAGATATAATAATAAAATTTTAGTAGTGAGATATTAGTGATTTTTATAAAAAAACCTGAGACAATTTTGTTTGTCTCAGGTTTATAAAGCAATTACACTTTATTCTTCTTTTTCTTTATTTCTTCTAACTTCTCTTTTTTCTAGAATATCTGTTTCATAATCTTCTTGTTGATATTTAACATATTCTTGTAAACGATGTTTATTTGGCGTAAGTGTTAATCCAAGGAATTTACGTTCCTTATTTGCATCTTTGTAGAAACTTATCATCATCATTATGACGACGAATGAGAATGGGAAAGCACTTATAATGGCAGCACTTTGAATAGCATTCAAGGCTTTAGAGCCATCTCCTCCACCAGCTAATAATAGTACAAAGGCAATAAGTGCTTGCGCAACTCCCCAAGTTACTTTAACTAGACTACTTGGATTTAATGATCCAAATGTAGTTTGCATACCTAATACGAATGTTGCTGAGTCAGCTGAAGTAACAAAGAAAGAAGCAATAAGCAATAATGCAATGATAGATAAAACAATACCTAACGGAATATGGTTGAATACACCAAACAACTGCGTTTCAGGTGACATTTTAAAGAGATCCGAATGTTTTTTACCAGTTTCAATTCCTAATACGCCGAAAACACTGAACCATATAAAACTAACAAGTGCCGGTACTAATAAAACACCTGAAATAAATTCCCTTATAGAACGACCTTTAGATACACGTGCGATGAATACACCAACGAATGGACTCCAACTTAGCCACCAACCCCAATAGTATAATGTCCACGTTGACATCCATTCACGCTTTTGACCGTTTAACGCAGCGGTATCAAAACTGTTAAATAAGAATGAATTTAATAAACTACCTGTAGAACTTGTCATCATATTTAAGATTAAAACAGTTGGTCCAACAATTAATGTAACAATCATTAATACCGTACCAAGACCTATATTTAAATTACTTAAATATTGAATTCCCTTGCTTAAACCTGACCAAGCACTAGCAATAAATAAAATTGTTACAATAACAATAATAATACCTTGAACAAAAGTGTTGTTCGGCACGTCAAATAAATAATGTAAGCCACCATTAATTTGAAGCGCGCCCATACCTAGAGATACAGCTACACCAACTAATGTAGCAAAAACAGATAATACATCAATTAAAGTACCTATTGGTCCTTCAACTTTATCTCCCAATAATGGACGTAAAGTTCTAGAAATTAATCCAGGTTCTCCTTTACGGAATTGAGAATAAGCTAAGGCTAAAGCTACCACACCATAAATTGCCCATGCGTGGAATCCCCAATGGAAAAATGTAGATCTTAAAGACTCAGTGTATGCTTTTGTCGTTTCAGGATCAGCTGTTGGTGGAGCTGCAAAATGTGCCATAGGTTCAGCTGCACCATAGAATACTAAACCAATACCCATACCAGCACTGAATAGCATTGCGAACCAAGAAATTGTATTAAATTCTGGTTTGTCATTAGGTTTCCCTAATTTAAGTTTCCCAATTGGACTGAATATCAAGAAAATACAGAAGAATACAATTACTGTTGTTAAAATAAGGTAATACCAACCCAAATTATTAGTAATCCACATCTTAGCTGTATTAGTAACGCTATCGAATTTCTCAGGCCAAACAGCACCGATAATCACTACTATAGCTGCAATAATTGAACTATAGATGAAAACCGAAGAAAACTTTTTATTTTTCTTCTCTTGTGAAGAAGAATCCATAATTAATTACTCCCTTCATTCGAATATTTAATTTTTCAAGTCAGTAAAATCAAAAAATTAAATTTTATTTTAAAATTTTTAACTTTACCAATACACTTTAATAGATTAACAAAGGTCTTCAACATTATCAAATTTACATAATTATAGTATTTGCTAAAATATTTATATATTGTATAATCAGAAATATATTTTAAAAGAAGGGATATGCTTTATGTTAAAAGAATTTAAAGAGTTTGCACTCAAAGGCAATGTTTTAGACTTAGCTATTGCTGTAGTTATGGGGGCAGCGTTTAATAAAATAGTTACATCCCTAGTCCAATACATTATCATGCCATTAATTGGTAAATTATTTGGTTCAGTTGATTTTGCTGAAGATTGGTCTTTTTGGGGTATCAAGTATGGACTTTTCATACAATCAATAATTGACTTCATTATAATTGCTTTTGCTTTATTTATCTTTGTTAAGATAGCTAATACAGTTATGAAAAAAGAAGAGAAAGAAGAAGAAGTGGAAGAAAATACTGTTTTATTAACAGAAATTAGAGACTTGCTTAAAAAATAATCAAATCACTATATTCAATTATAGAGACTTAAAGAAATTATGCATGTTTTTATTAAAGTATTGAAAAATCAATAGCTTTAAATTAGAGCATGTCACAAAATCTTAAGTCTCTATTTTTTTAATTTTTTCTAAATTGTGTATGACTTTCGTATTGATTGCTTGTCACTTCTAAAATCAAAGGAATGCGTTGCTTAAGCTCGCTTACATGTGAGATTATACCAACCATGCGCCCAGATGATTTTAAATTAATTAATGTATCTATCGCAGTTTCAAGTGTTTCTTGATCTAAAGTGCCAAATCCTTCATCTATAAACATAGAATCTAAAGTGATTCCACCTGATTCTTGCTGTACGACTTCACTTAATCCTAAAGCTAAAGCCAGTGATGCTTGAAATGTTTCTCCTCCTGAAAGTGAACTTATGTGTCTCGATTTATTTGAATGAAAATCAAACACGTCAATTTCCAATCCACTTAATCCTAAGGAAATGGCCTCTCTTCTAATCAGTTGATATCTATTACCACTCATAAATGAAAGTCGTTGATTCGCTTGAAAAATTATTTTTTCCAAGTAATAAATTAAAACATAATTTTCTAGTGTTAATTTATAATCATTTTTACCTGCTAATATTTCTGATAGCAAGAAAATTTCTTTTTGCACTTTTAATTCATCATCGAGGATCTGAATTATATTTTTTATGTTATTAAATTTGTTAGAGTTATTATCTATTTTATAGCTAATCGTAGCTATCTGTGAATTCGTTTCATCTAGTTTCAAGTTTGTTTTTTCTATAGATTGTCGTAAATCTTCTAAATTTAATAATTTTTTTCCTTTAACTAATTCATTGAGTCTGTTAATCTCTATTTCAAAACTTTGATAGTTCTTATTATAAATACTAATTTCTCTTTCTATTTCATCTTTTTGGGCACTTAAATCTGCAGCGCTTTTGACTTGATCATAAGACTCAAAACCAAGTTGTTGCATTTCTTTTTCCATTTTTAATTCTAAATTATTTATTTCTTTACTTGTTTGAGTTAAATTCTCAGTTAAATGTTTTTGATCATTCATTTCTATCTTTAACTTATTATTTAACTCGTTCAATTTATTTTTAGTTTTTTCTTTATCATACTCATAGTTCTCAACTTGTTTTTTAGCATGAGAATAATAAGCTTCAAAATCCTTTACTGATGAAAATTGTGAATGTCGTTCAAAATCATTAATTTGAATTTCCAGTTTTTCTTTTTGCGTGTTCTTTCTACTCAAATCTAAATCAAACTGATGTATTTTATTAACTATTTCTTTTTCTTGTTTCTCAAAATTTTCTACTAACTTATTTACGCTTTGTTGTTCATCTTTTAGTTGTTTCAAATGATTAAGTTGTTTTTGAAGCTCACTAATATCCTTCTTTTCTTGTTTCTCAAAATTTAATTCTTTTTCTCTATGATTTAATTCCTCAATTCGAGTTTCTATTTTGATTATTTCATCACGAATTTTTACCTTCTTACTTTCAAACTGTTTTATTTTATTATTTTTTTGAGCAATTAATTCAAAATCGATATGTTCTCCCAATGAATGTATTTCATTACCACAAATTGGACAAGTATCCCCTACTGACAAAGCGGACTTTATTTCATTTACAAAATCCTTTTTGTCATTCAAATCAATTAAAGTCGCATCTATATTAATTATTGATGATTCAATTTCATTTAACTGTTCTTTCTTCTCATTTAATTTACTAAGATAAGATGATTTATTTTGTTGTAATTTATCAAATAATTTCTCATCCTTTTTTTGTCTTTCATATTCATCTATAATCTTTTTCAGGTTATAAATCTCTTCAGTGTAATGATCAATAATTGCAAAATCTTTGTTTTTATCGTTCAATTCTTTCGTCAATTTTTCTTTTTTGGTTATTAAATCATTATATTCACTGTATAATCTTTTTATTTCTTCTTCAATTACCGGTTTTTGTTGATAACTACTAATAATCATATCTAATTGATTAAAGAAAACTTGGTTTTTTTCTAGATACTGATTAAATTGAGTTATTTCATTTTCTCGTGTTGATAAATGGTCGCGTTGCTTTTGAAAATCTTTAATTTCATTGCAATAGTTTGTTTCATTTAATTTTGATTGCTCATGAAGTGACTCTAATTCATCTTTACCTTTTTTTAAACTTTGCAGCCTAGTAAAATAGGTAATTAATACTTTAGATTCCTGAATCATTTTTAATTCTTGATTCAATTTATCAATATAGTTTTGTTCTTTTTTTAATTCGTCAAATTTGATTGTTTCCGCTTTTAATTTTTTAGTATTCTCACTTAATTCAACGTTCATTTTATATTTATGATTTAAATCATCTAATTCTTTAGTTATTTTAATCTTAGCATCTTCAAATGACTTGAGAATTTTGTATCCATAATCATTAAATTGTGGGAATTTTTCAATCATTTTATCTGTCTGAGAACTCTCTAATTCTTTATATAAGGCCAATTCATCATTATTAAATGTATCTATATCATTCCATAAATTTTCAATTTGAGTGTATCTATTTTCAATTTGTACTTTTTCTTGCTTTACATTTTCTACAAGTAGATGTCTAATCTCATCAAATCGCTCACTATTAAAAAGAGTTCTAAGAATCGATTGTTTGTCTTTACTATTTGACTGAAGAAACTTTTTAAATTCTCCTTGAGGCAAAATAAATAATTGACGAAATTGTTCAGCATTAACGCCTAATAATTGTACAATAAATTGATTACCTTGATTCACTTTACTTTCTCTTAATTCAAATTGATTATCAACTAATTCATATATATTTAACTTGGCTTGTGTTTTAGTTATATTCCCCTCTTTAATAAAAGGTGCTTCTCTATGAATTTTAAAGGTTTGATTATTAACTTTAAATTGATAAATTACTGACATTGGCGATTTACCATCTGCAAAATGACTTCTCAAATCTCCTTCTTTTCTAGTTTTGGTCGAAGCCATACCGTATAAAGCGTATACTATAGCATCAAATATCATTGTTTTACCAGATCCAGTTTTACCACTAATTAGAAAGAGTTGATCAGTTTCAACTTGCTCAAAATCAATACTTTCTTTAATAAAAGGGCCAAAGTTCTCCATAACTATATGTAAAGGCTTCAAATCTTATCCCTCCCTATCCAATATAAAACTTAACAAGTGCTTTATTTTGTCTGATTGAACTTGACTCAGATGTTGATCCGTCATATTTTCATAAAAATTTTCTATAATTGTCTGATCATCTTGCTTTTTGATTTCGGCATGGCTAAAATTCTCACTATGCTCAAATGCTACATTCGATAGCGCTAATATATTGGGATAAATCTGTTTCAGTTTCGTCATTGGATCAGTAACATGAGAAACATTCGTTAACTTAAAATGAAAATAATTATTTTTATTTTTTACTTTTATTCTTTCTTGAATAATATCTTCATAATCACCTTCAATAACTTCTAATTCTCTTAGAGGTTTTAAAGGAACAAAAGTTTCATTTAATATTTGATTATTTTCAATATCAAGAACTCTATATCCTTTAGATTGAGTTACTTCAGAGAAAGAGTATTGCAATATCGAACCGCTATATTTGATAAAAGAGTTATTTATACTAAATGGATGATGTAGGTGCCCAAGCATTACATAATCAAACAACCGAAAAGAATGCATATCAACTGATTCTACTGTTCCAATAGTTAATGGTCTTTCCGAATCTGAAGTTTTACCGCCCTCTATAGTTAAATGACCAATTAGTATATTTACCTTATTATTATCTATGGAACTAGACATTTGCTCTAAGCATTCGTTTAATGCTTGTTGATATGTTTCTATTTGCTTATCCTTAAAATAATTTTGCATTTCACTCACAGTTGCGAAAGGTAAAGTGAAAAATTGAACACCACTCAATTCTATTGGATCATCAATATTTTCTAGTTGAGTTCTTATGTAAAGTTGATTATTCTCAAACCACTTAGCGCCATAATTCAATCTTTCCCTACCATCATGGTTACCGCTTATCATGATTATTGGAATTTCAAGTTCTATATTTAAGTATTCAATAGTCTCTTCTAGTAAACCTATCGCTTCTTTACTTGGATATGAGGTGTCATACAAATCACCTGCAATGACTATTAAATCTGGTTGTTCCTTCTCCATATGTTGTTTAAATTGAGTTAAAATATATTTTTGGTCTTCAAGCAATTGCTTTCCATTTAAAATTTTACCCAGATGCCAATCAGCGGTATGTACAATTTTCATAATTACCCTCCTGATAAGAACGTTTGTTCGTTTCAATTCTATATGCTTTTTTTACCTTTTTCAAGTAAAAAACCACCTATCAAAATAATGATAAGTGGTTAAACATATTACTTAATAAGATTCTTTTGCAATTTTTTATATTTATAAAGCATTGCACATCTCCAAGGTACTATCATACAAAATGCGAGTAAAAAAAACATACCAGCAATTTCACCTGGATCAATTTCGCTACTTATAAATATTTTAATAACTGTTCTTATTATTAATAATGATATTAAAATAATTGGAAATGCTTTAGACCGTTTCATATAAATATTATCATCTTTAACTTCAAATCTAGAAGTCCAGATTAAAACAGTAGAAAACAAAACACCTAATATCAAAGATTCTAACATTTCCATACCAGTTAATCTAAAATATGGTACCACATACATCAATGCACCGGTAGCCATGAAAAATGGTGGTAAGATAATTTTCTTTTCATTGACTGGAAACTGTTGTGCTTTCATTCTTATCACTATAACGACAGCACCCATTAGAAATGCAAACACAATGGAAAAGACTAAATAAGCCAAATTGACACCCTCTTTTGACATAAACTTATTCGCTTAAATAATCATCTGATAGTATATCACTATCACTATAAAATTGACACTTTAAATGTTCAAGTTTTAACATTTTAATACATATATAGTATTTAATTCATTACTAGAACATAAAATTAATATATTAATAATAAGTAAAAAAAGAGCGCTACAGTTATTTTGATAAGTTTCTGTAACACTCATTAATATAATGTCTATGAACCTTACATTTTTTGATTCATATTTTTATTCATCATTGTCATCATTTGATTGATTTTCTTTTGAGATGGTTTTTGTCCCATTTGCATCATCATCATACGTAGCATTTCCTCATTGATAGGTGGATTTTTCTTTAAGTAATCTTTCATATATTTTCTAGCTAATAAGAAACCACCAATTAAACCTGCAATAAGTGCTATAACGATCAGAATAATTGCTACCCAAATTGCCATTGTTTCACCCGCTTTCTGTATCCTTATGAATTTTACTAAATTCGTTCTGTTATTTCAAGACATTCTTGAATAATAACGATTAGTACTCCATTTATTATCATAACAAAGCCAAAGATATTATTAAATTCTATTTTAATATCTAAAAGGTTACTAACCAATTTTGATGGTTAGTAACCTAAAAAGTTCAACTAAATCATTGTCTAAATTTATAATGAACGGACTTGTTTTAAAATATTTTCTTTAGTGAATCCATACTTTTCAACTACTAAATCTCCAGGAGCACTAGCACCAAAACTATCTATACCAATAACTTTACCTTCAATACCAACATATTTATGCCAACCGAGTGGTGATGCCATTTCGATAGCTATACGTTTAGTAACATCAGAAGGTAAAATTGATTCTTTATATTCAGAAGATTGTTGTTCAAATGCGTACCAGTTTGGCATAGAAATAACTCGTACACCTTTACCTTGTTGCTCTAATTCTTTTGCAGCTTCTACAGCTAAATTAACTTCTGATCCTGATGCCAATAATAAATATTCAAGTTGTTGTTCTGTTTCAAAAACAATATACGCACCTTTTCTCACACCATTTTCAACTGTTTGTTTATCAACATCCAAAGTTGGTAAATTTTGACGAGTTAACACTAATGATGTTGGCGTTTGTTCTGATTCAAGTGCAACTTCCCAAGCTACACGTGTTTCATTACCATCAGCTGGACGAATAACATTCATATTAGGAATGGCACGAAGACCTGCTAATTGTTCTATAGGTTCGTGTGTGGGTCCATCTTCACCTACAGCAATTGAATCATGAGTAAAGATGAATGTTGAATTGAGCCCCATGATTGATGATAATCGTAAAGCTGGTTTTAGATAATCACTGAATACAAAGAATGTTGCTGCATACGGATGAAGTCCACCATGTGCTGCCATACCGTTTACTGCTGCTCCCATTGCAAATTCACGTACACCAAACCATACGTTTTTACCTTCTGGAGTATCTTTATTATAATCTTTAGCTTCTTTAACGTTAGATTTATTTGAACCTGCTAAGTCTGCTGATCCACCAAAGAATGAAGGAACAAATTCACTTAATTTTTGAATTATTTCTCCTGAATCAGCTCTAGAAGCACCACTGTGATTTAAATCATATTCTGGTAAGGCATTAGCGTAATGATTTGGTAACTTACCACTCATTGCTAATTTAAATTCCTCAGCTAATTCTGGATAGGCTTCACTATAATTTTTAAGCATATTATTCCAAGCCTCTTCATTTTCATTTGCACGTTTTAACATTGTTGATTTAAATATTTCGTATACATCTTCAGGAACATTAAAACGTTTTTCAGGATCTAATCCATATTCTTTAAATGTAAGTGCACGTTCTTCTTCACCAAGTGGGGCACCATGAACTCCATTTGAACCAGCTTTATTAGGAGAACCAAAACCAATAATAGTTTTAACTTCGATAATAGTAGGTCCTTGTTGTGATTTAGCTTGAGTGATTGCATTATCAATCTCATCTAAATCGTTACCATTTTCAACTAGAATATAGTTCCAACCATAGGCTTCAAAACGCTGTTTTGTGTCTTCAGAAAATGATTTATCTAAATCTCCATCTAAAGATATATCATTTGAATCATAAAGGACAATTAATTTATCTAACTGATTATGACCTGCAAAAGATGCAGCTTCATGTGAGATACCTTCCATTAAGTCACCATCTGACGCTAGTACATAAGTGTAATGATCAACTATATTAAATTGGTCCCTATTAAATTTACCTGCTAAATGACTTTCTGCTAACGCCATCCCTACAGACATGGCAAAACCTTGACCTAATGGACCAGTAGTAACTTCTACGCCATCAGTATGTCTATATTCTGGATGTCCAGGCGTCTTCGAACCCCATTGTCTAAATTGTTTAAGTTCTTCAAGTTCTAAACTACCAGAGACATGTAATAAGCTATACAATAAAGCCGAACCATGACCTGCTGATAGAATAAATCTATCTCTATTAAAAAAATCTTTAGATTGAGGGTTAAAATTAAGGTGGCGCGTCCATAAAGTATACGCCATAGGTGCCGCTCCCATAGGTAATCCAGGGTGTCCTGAATTTGCTTTTTCGATTGCATCAATGCTTAAAGCACGTATCGTATCTATAGCTAATTGATCTTTTTCATTAAACATCGTTGTGTCTTCCCTTCTACAATTAATATCTATTTTTAATTATAACTTATTTTATTTTAAAATGATAAAGAAAAATCAGATAAATTAGATCTAAGGATATAACTGGATTCAAACTATATACCTAGTTTAACTCCCTAAAAGTTAATTAAAAATAAATTATTTCTAAGTAAATCATCAATGACTACGAAAATTTTCAACTTATATATCAATGATGAGTCGAACTCTATTGTTTTATTTATTGTGATTCTCTTCTTGTATCTTTTTTAACTTTTCAGGTGTCACATCATTTCCTTCAGGATCAATGACCTTAGTATTTTCTATCTGTTGTTTAAAACCTTTTCTAAATTCTTCTAAATACTGTTTTCTTAATTTAGTCTGTTCTTTAGCCTCTTCATTGGTTAAGCCCTGTTCTTTCTTTTTTCTGGCTAATTCATTTATTCTATCAATATTTAAATTTTCTTTACTCATTTGAAACCTCTTTCTTAATGCATAAAATTTTATTGTTATGATAATAATTAACAAATATTCTGTTAGTTTTAATGATACTTATTACTTGAGTAGAATATATCAAAAAAATAAGCATAACCAAATTGTTACGCTCATTTTACAGTAGATAATATGAAAATTAATTGACTAATGCGAACACAGACTGATCATTCTGTTCGCTATTTTGTTTGTCTTTATAGTTTTGAGTAGTTCCTTTTTGATTATGTTGATGAATCTTGTGGTCAGTCATTTCGTACGTTTGTTCTGATTGAGCACCTTGGTTAACGCTTAAAAAGAAAGTTAAAAAAACAATACAAGACACTATTACTATTGCCATATATGTTAAAAATTTATATTTGTATTTTAAAATCATCCAATATCACTCCTAGAACATTTGTTTGTATAAGTAATTTATCAGAACATAAGTTCTGTGTCAACAACATTGCGAACAAATGTTTGTTAGAAAAGGTAATTAATGATATAATTATCTCAAACAATAATAAGGAGTGCCTATTTATGAGAGAACTCACTAAGCGACAAAGTGAAATATATGATTATATTAAGAAAATTGTTCAAACAAAAGGTTATCCACCAAGTGTTCGAGAAATTGGCGAAGCTGTCGGTTTAGCTTCAAGTTCTACAGTACATGGACATTTATCTAGATTAGAAGAAAAAGGATATATAAGAAGAGATCCTACTAAACCTAGAGCTATCGAGATAGTTAGCGAACAATTAGATGAGGTAAATGTAGAGGAAACAATTCATGTTCCGGTTATCGGTAAAGTTACGGCCGGCGTTCCAATTACCGCTGTAGAAAATATAGAAGAATATTTTCCACTACCAGAGCACTTAACTTCAACACATAACAGCGATATATTTATTTTAAATGTAGTTGGGGAAAGTATGATTGAAGCTGGAATATTAGATGGCGACAAAGTAATTGTACGAAGTCAAACTATTGCTGAAAATGGTGATATTATAGTAGCTATGACTGAAGATGAAGAAGCTACTGTTAAACGCTTCTATAAAGAAAAAAATCGTTATAGACTACAACCTGAAAATAGTACTATGGAGCCTATTTACTTAGATAATGTCATTGTAATAGGTAAAGTAATAGGATTATATAGAGAAATGTAATAAATTTATAATCAATTTCTTATTTTTAAGTGTAGGCCTCCTTATATTTTTTATATGGTTTAAAAACAATACCCTAGGACAGCCACTAATGTCCTAGGGTATTTAATATATTAATCTCGATGCCAGTGTTAGTGTTAAGATAACGGCTTTTATCAAATTTTTTACTCTGAACTACACCTGTTGTGAGAGAAAAATTCAATACAACTTCTGACCAACCGATTTTGTTTTTTTGTTCTTATCTAATATTTCTTTCACTTTTTCAAGTATATCAGTTTGCTTTTTACTTTTTTGCTTCATATTTATCTACATCCTTACGGACTATTTATACCCATAAGTCATATATATAAACATTTAACTTGTATAATTTTCAGTCCAAAAGGGTTGTCTTCGATCATTGAAATATACACCTACGCCTAAATAATCAAAATGAGTGTTTAAAATATTCTTTCTATGCCCCAATGAATTCATCAAACCTTCATGTGCATAGATACTATTCAATTGTCCATATGCTAAATTTTCTCCAGCAGCTTTAAATTCGATTCCATCTTTTTTTAATCTATCAAAAGGAGAAAGTTTCTTTTCATTTACATGGTCAAAGTAATTATGCTTAACCATGTCAATACTATGCTTACGCGCAGTATGAGAAACATCCTTGGAATAATCTAATGTTTTTAAGCCATGTTGTTTTCTTTCAGCATTAACAATGTCAAAATTTTGCAACTCAAAACTCTTTGCAAGTAATTTAGATGGTCTACCATATTGATATCTTAAACGATTTTCCATTTTCTCACTCACTTGTAATAATGACTTCACACCATTATCTCTGTGTTTATCATAAAATACTGTGGTATAAATATGGTCTTTATGGAAAACATCATACTCATTACTTTTTACATCAAAACCAACTTTTCCTTTTTTTATAACTTGAATCGGGGACCCATATCTTTCCCTAACAACATCTTTAGGAGTATCATACTTAATTTGAGATTTAGATGAAATAAGATTTTGATTTGTATACAATGCATTAACATGATTGTTAATATAACTCACCATCAAAAATTGATTATAATCATTTGAATAATATGTGTACCAATTTGTGCCATACACACTCGAAGTCATACGCTTATGCCGTCCCAACTGTGCTTCAACATCTTTTCTAGTCATATTCATCTGTATATTGTTGATTGCAAATTCTTGTTTTTTAGGAATCGCTAATTGAGTATTATCGTCATTTGAATCAGAATCAATCCATCGATTAATTTGATGACGTATATCATTTTGAGCTTTTATCATAAAAGTAGTTTCTTTGACTGGCGTAAAAATAACGATGCAAAGTAAAACTGTAATCAATAAAAGAAATCTTTTAATTGTATTCACCTACTACTTTTTACTAATCTCTATCACCATTAAAAATTGAATTTCTAACTATGACGTAATCAACTGTTCTTAATGACTTCAAGTCCTTTCCTCCTGCATATGAAATTGAACTCTGTAAATCTTGTTCCATTTCAGTAAGCGTATCTTTAAGAGATCCTTTGTGTTCTACAAACATTTTTTTACCTTCAACGTTCTTATGTTCACCTTTTTGATATTCTGAGGCACTACCAAAATATTCTTTATATTTTTTGCCATCTAGCTCGACGGTTTCACCCGGTGATTCCTCGTGGGCAGCAAACAAAGACCCAATCATCACCATAGAGGCACCAAAACGAATTGATTTGGCTATATCACCGTGGGTTCTTAACCCTCCATCTGCAATAATAGGTTTTCTAGCTGCCTTATTACAAAGGTTTAACGCAGAAAGTTGCCAACCTCCTGTACCAAATCCAGTTTTAATTTTAGTAATACATACTCTTCCTGGACCAATACCTACTTTTGTAGCATCTGCACCAGCATTCTCAAGTTCTCTTACTCCTTCAGGAGTCCCAACATTTCCAGCTATCACAAAACTATTTGGTAAATGTTTTTTTATATGCTTAATCATATTTATAACTGAATTTGAGTGACCATGAGCAATATCAATTGTTATATATTCTGGTATGAGCGATGAAGAAGCTAATTTTTCAATAAAATTAAATTCGTTTTCTTTAACACCAACAGAAATAGAAGCAAATAACCCTTCATGATGCATTTTTTTTATAAATGGAATTCTATTTTCTTCATTAAATCTATGCATGATATAAAAATAATCGTTTTCTGCAAACCATTGCGCAAGTTCTTCATTCATGACTGTTTGCATGTTTGCTGGAACAACTGGCAATTTAAAAGTACGAGGCCCAAATTTAACCGAAGTATTACACTCAGATCTACTTCCAACAATACATTTATTGGGAATTAATTGTATATCTTCATAATCAAAAATTTTCATCTTTTTTAACCCCTTACAATAGAATTAATCTTCAAAATATTTATTCAATATACGAATAATACCTTTAATTTTGTAAAAATCATTCATATTATTCATCCTTTTTAAATGTACATTGTTTTTCTTCTATTGTAAATGGACCTAAGTAGTAAATTTTTACCAACTAGATTTTTTTACACCTGGAATTTGACCTTTATGCGCATGTTCTCTAAATGCAATTCTAGACATTTCAAACTTACGTAACACACCTCTAGGTCTACCAGTTACTTTACATCTTCTAGTTAGTCTAGTTGGAGATGAATCTCTTGGTAACTTTCTTAATGCTTCGTAGTCTCCTTTTGCTTTTAATTCTTTACGTAACTCGTAATATTTATTTACTAATTCTTGTCTTTTTTGCTCTTTTGCTATTTTAGATTTTTTCGCCATATATTATAACCTCTTTCTATAAATCGTAATTATTACGTTTTATAGAATAACATATATTTCAAAATATACAAGTGAAAATCCTTCTATCTATGTATAAACTAAAAAAACTCCCCTATGAGTTAAGGAGAGTTTTCGTTTCAAATTGTCGTATTTGAAAGATAAGTAATTATTTTGTTTCACGATGTAACGTATATTTATTTAATCTTGGGCAATATTTTTTCATTTCAATGCGTTCAGGATTATTACGTTTATTTTTAGTAGTAATATAGTTACGATCGCCACACTCTGTGCAGGCTAATGTAATATTTACGCGCACGTTAAACACCCTTTCTAATGTTGTTAGGAATTCTTACGATTTAAGATTGTATCATAAAATTCAGTGGTAAGCAATCTATGAATTTTAGATTATTTAAAGTTTTCATATGTTTCGTCTTGGTTTGTCTCTAAATCAATTTGATTGATATCAAAATCTAAAGCTTTTGCTACACCTTTCCCATATTCTGGATCAGCTTTATAGCAGTGGCGAATGTGGC
Source organism: Staphylococcus sp. HMSC065D05 (assembly GCF_001813195.1). NCBI lineage: Bacteria > Bacillati > Bacillota > Bacilli > Caryophanales > Staphylococcaceae > Staphylococcus > Staphylococcus sp. HMSC065D05. Next base: position 11,665 of record NZ_KV811736.1, on the reverse strand, counting down.
GAACTTTGACATCTTTAGAGACCCCATCCATTGCATTAGCTGTATTTGTGAAGATACGCTCTTTTGCATCTTCGGACTGTAATCTGAATAATTTACCTGGCTGTTCAAAGTAATTGTCATCATCCTGGCGATAATTATATTCATAACCATCACCATCTGTCGGGAATGGTGGCTTCTTGTGTTCAGGCTGTGACTCATATATACCTTGATTATTAGGATAATAATGTGGGCCTCCACCTTGGTTATTATCTAAGAAACGCATTTGTCCATCACGACTAAATGGACACAAGTTCTCAACTCCAACTCCCTTAGGTTGATTGACAGGAATCTGCCAATGATTAACTCCTAAACGATAACGTTGGGCATCTCCATATGAGAATAAACGTCCTTGTAGCATTTTATCTGGTGAATAATCTAACCCAGGAACAATATTTGTAGGCGCAAACGCTGCCTGCTCTACATCAAGAAAATAATTCTCAGGATTACGATTCAACTCAAATTCTCCCACTTCAATCAGTGGATAGTCTTTTTTATACCATACCTTTGTTAAATCAAAAGGATTGTCTGGATGATTTTTAGCTTGTTTCTCTGTCATAACTTGAATGTACATTTTCCATTTTGGATAATCTCCATTTTCGATAGCATTATATAAATCCCTCTGTGAAGAATCTCTATCCATACCTACAATTTTAGCTGCTTCCTCGTCAGTATAGTTTTCAATTCCTTGTTGTGTACGGAAATGATATTTAACCCATACACGTTCACCTTTATCATTATACATAGAATACGTATGAGATCCGAATCCATGCATATTTCGGAATCCTTTTGGCATACCTCTGTCTGACATTAATATTGTCACTTGATGCAATGCTTCAGGGAGACCTGTCCAAAAGTCCCAGTTATTTTGTGCACTTCTCATATTTGTACGTGGATCTCGTTTTACAGCACGATTCAAACTAATAAATAGTTTAGGATCTCTAAAGAAGAAAACTGGCGTATTGTTACCTACTAAATCCCAGTTTCCATCTTCAGTGTAGAATTTCAAAGCAAACCCACGTATATCACGTTCTAAATCTGCTGCTCCACGTTCTCCTGATACGGTAGAAAAACGTGCAAACATCTCTGTTTGTTTTCCGACTTCTGAGAATATTTTCGCATTTGTATATTGTGTGATGTCATTTGTAACTGTGAACGTTCCAAATGCACCTGAACCTTTCGCATGCATACGACGTTCAGGAATCACTTCTCTATCGAAGTGAGACATTTGTTCTAAATAATAAACGTCCTGCATTAATAATGGTCCACGTTGTCCTGCTGTCATACTATTTTCTCTATCCGAAACTGGAGCACCAAAAAGTCCAGTTAATTTTCCATCCTGTTTTGACATAGCAAGCTCCCCCTCACCTTTATATTTAATATTGATTACTATGTAGTACCCATTTTAATTAAACCCTTTTCCGATAGCAAATAAACTTATTTTAAAGTTATTGTTAGAAAAATATAAGAAATATCAGAAAAATTTAACAATTACGCTTTAAAGTACTAAAAAGTTATTGAATAGTATCTTTAAAAAGATTAAAATGAAGGATATATTTTAAGATAGATGGGAGACGGCATATGGAAGATAATAATATGAAACGTGGTCTCAATTCGAGACATATATCCATGATAGCTATAGGTGGCGCTATAGGTACTGGACTTTTTGTGGCAACTGGAAGTGTCATTTCTCAAGCTGGTCCGGGAGGAGCTATATTAGCTTATATACTAATTGGTATCATGCTTTATTTTTTAATGTCATCAATAGGAGAATTAGCAACTTTCTATCCGGTTTCTGGTTCTTTTAGTTCATACTCTACCAGATTTGTTGATTCGTCACTTGGTTTTACAATGGGTTGGTTGTATTGGGGTATGTGGTCACTTGTAACAAGTGTAGATATCATTGTTGCTTCCAATGTATTACAATATTGGGATGTATTTAAAGTTTTAAATCCACTTACATGGAGCTTAATTTTTTTAACTCTGTTGTTTTTAATTAATATTTTTTCTGTTAAAGCTTTTGGAGAAACTGAGTTTTGGTTATCACTTATCAAAGTCATTACTATAATAGTATTTATTATTTTTGGAATTATGATGATTTTCGGTATTCTTGGTGGTCATACATATGGCTTTGAGAATTATACAAAAGGTCAAGCACCTTTTGTCGGTGGAATATCAGGCATATTAAGCGTTCTTTTAGTTGCTGGATTTTCAGTTGGTGGTACTGAAGTAGTTGCAGTAACAGCTGGTGAATCAAATAATCCTGAAAAATCAATGCCTAAAGCTATCAAACAGGTATTTTGGAGAATATTACTCTTTTACGTATTGTCTATAGCTGTGATAGCTGCCATCATTCCATATACGGACCCACTTTTACTTAATGAAAGTGAGTCTGTATCACAAAGTCCGTTTACAATTGTTTTCGATAGAATAGGAATCGCTTTTGCTGCATCAGTCATCAATGCTGTTATCTTAACATCATTATTATCAGCAGCTAACTCTGGTATTTATACAACAAGTAGAATGCTATTTTCTTTAAGTGCTGATAAACAAGCACCTAAATTCTTTGGAAAACTCAATGATAAGACTAAATTACCTATGCGTGCATTAATTACAACATATATTATTATTGTATTAGTCATTGTTTATGCTAATTTTAATGCTAATGCTGTATTTAACTTATTAAATATCATAGGATCTATGGTTATTGTCGTTTGGGGATCTAGTATTTGGTCACAAATTAGATTAAGACAAGCAATTAAAAAACAGGGTAAAAATCCAGATAAACTGTTGCCATATAAAGCACCTTTTTACCCAGTAGGACCTATTATTGTCCTTTTCACATTATTATTCTTATTATTAGGTAGTTCCTTTGGTAGTATCGCATCTGGTGATATTTTAGGTGTCATTCGAAACTTTACACCATTATTTATTCTAGCAATCATCTATATTGCTCATAAATTAATCAAACGGACACATTTTGTCAAACTGGAAGAAATAGATTTAACTCCGCATAATTACAAGAATTAATTATTAAGAAGGCCTGTGACGTGTGTATTTGCCACAGGCCTTCTTAATATTAGTAATTGATAGTTGACCCCAAAATGCTTACATCACTTTCAATATCAATATCCTCGATGCTAAAGAGTACTTCATACTTAATTTTTACTGAAAATATACATCGTGACTATAGACTGTGTTGGAGCTTCGAATTCGATAGGAATTTTGTTCACCTTCTTATTTATGATTTAATACCGTACATAAATTTTCGTTATTTTATGATTAAAACTTATAATGTATAATAAAGATAATAAAATGGTATAGAGGTGGATAACATGGTTGGACAAACAAATTTATTCGATGATGTTATAAAGAAAGAGGAACGCTTTGTTATAGTTGTTCAAGCACTTGAAGAAAAAAATGGTAAGCTCTTAAAACGGACTTTGAGAGAATATCCAAGCTTAGAGCACACGCAAATGAATGACCTTTTCTCTCATCTTAAAGAAGTATTTCTTGAAGAACCTTTTGGTGTCAATCAATCAGCATATAGTATTACAGTTTATACAAATCTAGATTATGCTGCAGATCAAGTCTATGCACATGTTAAACGCTTTAAAGGGAAACATGACTGGACACATACTGCGAAATAGCAAATCAATTAAAAATGTCGATTTTTAATTGATTTGAAAGAAAAGGAAAAGTAAACAAAAATTTAAATATATTCATTGGCATGGATGAAGATTAATTATCTAACTTATATAATGAATAAAGAAGCCCGTAAATAAATTTTGAAAATTCATTTACGGGCTATTTTTCTAGGAATTATGTCACAGACTCATATAATATATTAACATGAAAAGTTCTTACTTATATTTATATCGACGTTGTTTTATGACTTACCACTCATAGGCAGAGAAGTCAGTTTCAATTAACCTTAAAATTATTAATTTTCACACTAATTCATTGAAATAATGCTTTAAACCAAAATTTCTTTTAATGCATAAGGAATACCATTAGAATTATTATCTAAAGTTACTTCGTCAGCAATTTTCTTGAGTTCATCGCTAGCATTTCCCATTGCTACAGAATATCCAGCAACTTCAAACATTGACTTATCATTCAAACTATCCCCGAATACTATGACTTCTTCTAGAGGAATTTGTAATCTTTTACAAAGTGCTTTTATTGCGTTTCCCTTCGAAACATTCTTTGCCATAAACTCTAGGAAAAAAGGCTTACTCGTTGTCACATCAATGTCTTTATTGAAGTTACCATCCAATTCAATACGTGCCTCAGTAATATGACTTACATAATCCACACCCATAACTTTAGGCACACTATGATTAATATATTCCTTCAAATCAGCAACACGATTCATAGTTAATCCGGTAAGTTGTGATTCTATGTTCATGTATTCATGACTACTATCGTGAATGATATATCCATTATCATAAGTAAGTACTAAAAAGTTCTTATCTCTACAATAATCTACAATATTATCGAAATTTTCTTTTGAAACAGGCTGATCGACCTCTACATTCTCATTAGCCATATTTATAGTTTTACCTCCATTATAACTAATAATGAAGCTATTGTATTTATTTAACTCTAAATCTCTCGCAGTAGGTAACATACCTTCTGTTGGACGACCAGAGGCCAATACCACATAATAACCACGCTTTTGAATATCTAATAAGTAAGATTTTGTCTCAATGGACAATTTATTATCACTGTTCATTAAAGTATCATCCATATCTAAAACTACCATTTTATACTGAGTCATATAGTATAGAACTCCTTTCAAGAGTTATTAAAAGTTTATTCTTAACTATATTTTACAATAATTTAGGACTTTAGGTACACTACTTCCTCTTTAACACCCATTTCATTAATTGTTACTAGTTCTGAAGCACAATTATTAATTTTCTCACGTAGTGTTCTAACTAATTTACCACTTTTTTCTTTTGGACAAAGAGTGAGTATCGTAGGTCCAGCTCCACTTATAACGGTTGCATATGCATCATGTTGACGTGATAGTTGACGTACTTGATTGAATTCTGGAATAAGATGTTGTCTATATGGTTCATGAAAACCATCTTGTTCCATCATCTTTCCAGCAAGTTTATATTTGTGCTGAATGAGAGCACAAATCATAGTGTTACTAATGGCACTATTTTGCACAGCACCTTTATGTGAAAATGTATCGGGTAATACCCTTCTAGAGTCTTCAGTGCGAAGCTCATATGGAGGTATAGTTAAAATTATATCTACGTGCGGAATTTCTATTCTAGCAACATCTGTTATTTTAGTTATTGGATTATAAAAACCTGCAATCAAACCTCCATATATTGTAGGTGCTACATTATCAGGGTGTCCCTCAATTTCAGTCGCTAGCTGTAACAATTCGTATTTAGATAATTGAATATTACCAAAGTAATTAGCAATAAAAAGAGCCCCGACTAATGCAGAGGCAGATGAACCTAATCCTCTAGCTAATGGAATATCACTTCTCATTTCGATTTGCAAGTTTGGGAGTGTAACATTGTATTTACGCGCAACATTTACAGCAGTTTGATAAATATAATTATTGTCATCTTTAGGTAAACCTTCTAGTTCTGAACTATAATATTGAAAATCCCAATTAGATTTTTCAATCTTACGTATAGACATATGCAAATATTTATCCAATGCCATACCAATTGAGTCAAATCCTACGCCTAGATTCGCGGTTGATGCAGGGATTTTGAGTTTTAAAACTTCCTCCATACTAGATTGCCCCTTTGATATATCTGATTATACTTTCTTTATTATTGGGTAAAGGTTGGATAGGATTATCTAAAAGAGAAATAGCTGTGTCAGGATCTTTAAGTCCATTCCCAGTTAATATTGCTACTATCTTTTTACCTTTAGGTAACTTACCAGAGCGATGAAGTTTGATTAGACCTGCAATTGAAGCATTACTCGCTGGTTCACTAAAAACACCTTCCTTTGTTGTCATTAATTGATAAGCTTCTAAAATTTCTTCATCTGTCACACTATCAATTAAACCGTTTGATTCATCGAGTGCATTAACAGCTTTTTGCCAACTAGCAGGATTCCCTATTCGAATAGCTGTAGCTATTGTTTCTGGATTTTTGATTATTTTATTTTGAACAATTGGAGATGCTCCTTCTGCTTGGAAGCCAAACATTTGTGGTAATTGAGTATTCTTTTTATTATGATACTCAACAAATCCTTGCCAATAAGCAGTTATATTACCTGCATTTCCCACTGGTATTGCTAAAATGTCAGGGGCTTGACCATCTAACTGTTCAACAATTTCAAAGGCACCTGTCTTTTGTCCTTCAATTCTAAATGGATTAACAGAATTAACTAATTCAATTTCATCATTTTCTTCAGCAATCTCTTTGACAATTTCAAGTGCTTCATCGAAGTTTCCTTCTATAGACACAATTTCTGCACCATACATAACTGCTTGTGATAATTTACCCAATGCTATTTTACCTTCAGGGATTACAACAATTGCTTTTAAACCAGCTCTTGCAGCATAAGCAGCTGCTGATGCTGAAGTATTACCAGTAGAAGCACAAATAACAACTTTTTTCCCTTGTTCTTTTGCCTTTGTTACAGCCATAACCATACCACGATCTTTAAATGAGCCAGTCGGGTTTGCTCCTTCATATTTAACATATAATTGAATATCTAATTTTTGAGAAAGATTTTCACAATAAATAAGTGGTGTATGTCCTTCATTTAGTGTTAGTGCCGGTGTAGATTGATTGACTGGTAAATATTCTTTAAATTCTTTAACTAATCCTTGCCATCTTTTCATAATTATTAAACTCCCTCTACAGGATAAACTTTCTTGACATTAAATCCTGATTGATTTAAAACTTTTTCTGGAGATGTTTCTATTCCAGTAACAATAATTGCATAGGTATCTTGATCCCTCTCAACGAGTTGCAACGATTTATGAAATGGTAATTTCTTTTTTATGTCATATTCAACTTTCTCCAAAGATTTATGACTGTGACTAATTACTATATAGTAATTAGATTTCTCTTGAATAACCACTGGTTCTGCACCATCCATCATTTCTTTCGTTTCCTCTGTCTTTAATTCAAAATGAGGTGGTAAAGTGTGTAAGTTTGATTCAAAGAAAAGTGCCACATTTAATAAGTCACTTACAACTGCACTTCCTGTTGCTAAACTACCTGCACCTTTACCATAAAACATTGTATCGCCAACAGCATCACCTATAACATATATTGCATTGTATTCGTTCTCTACAGCTGCAAGTTGGTGATTCTTATGTATCAGTGTCGGTTCCACTGAAGCATTCACATATCCATTTTCATATGTACCTTTACCTATTAATTTAATTTTATAATTTAATGCGCTTGCTGCATTGATGTCTGCTAATGTTATGTCACTAATTCCTACCAATTTAACATCATTAAGTTTAATGACTTGGTTAAAAGATAAATAAGATGTAATAACTACCTTTCTTGCAGCATCTACACCTTCTACATCATCTGTTGGATCAGCTTCAGCAAATCCTAATCTTTGTGCTTCTTCTAACGCATCTTTAAAAGTTGTTTGTTCATGAGTCATTTTTGAGAGAATAAAGTTAGAAGTTCCATTAAATATTCCCATAAATTTAGAAATATTATTTGCATTCAGTCCATTATTAATAGCATTGACAATAGGGATACCACCTGCCACACTTGCTTCAAATTTAAGAGCGACGCCATTTTCTTCAGCTAAGTCTTCTAACAATTTTAAATGGATAGCTAGTAAATCCTTATTTGCTGTAATCACATGTTTTTTATTTTTAAGGGCTGTTCTTAACCAATCAACAGTAGGTTCAATACCACCCATAACTTCAACGACTATATCAATAGAATTGTCATTTAAGATGTCATTAATATCTTCTGTAAGATGATATTGACTAATATTTAACGGACGTTTCTTAGATTTATCTCGGACTAGAATATGTTTAATGACAATATCCTTATTGATGGTGTCTTTAATCTGTTGTCTATTCTCTTCAATAATCTTTACAACACCTGATCCGACAGTTCCCAAACCAAGTAATGCGATATTTAACTCTTTCATGTAAATTACCTCCGTTTGTGCTTTTGAGAAAAACAATTGTACTGTTGAAAAATACTAGATAATGGTTTAGTATAAAATCATTCTAAATTTTTGTAAAGTTCTTAATATTGAAAATATAAATCTATATTACCATGCTTAATCAGAAAACTAAATAAAATTTTCTGATTTTTTAGAAAGGTAGGAAAATTATGAAAGTTGCTAAGTTTGGTGGAAGTTCTGTGTCAACTGCAGAACAAATTAAAAAAGTATTAACTATTGTGAATGAAGATCCTGAACGTAAAATCATTATCGTTTCAGCTCCAGGAAAAAGGCATAATGACGACATTAAAACTACTGATTTATTAATTCGTCTCTATGAAAAAGTACTTAATAAATTAAATTATGAAAGTAAAAAACAAGAAATTATTCAAAGATATGCTGATATAGTAGAAGAATTAGGTATAGGAAATGACATTCTAATAACAATTAATGATACTTTAGAGGAATATATTAAAGATCTTTCTGACAAACCTAACCGTTTATATGATGCTTTATTGTCTTGTGGCGAAAATTTTAATGCTCAATTAATAGCCCAATATAATAATAGTCAAGGTATTCCTACTCGTTATATTTCTCCTAAAGAAGCTGGATTAACCGTAACTGATCTACCACAACAGGCTCAAATTTTAGATTCCGCATATAATGATATATACAAATTGCGTGATTATGATGAAAAACTAATTATTCCTGGTTTTTTCGGAGTCTCAAAACAAAATTATATCGTTACGTTTCCACGTGGTGGTTCTGACATAACTGGCGCTATCATAGCACGTGGCGTTCGAGCCTCACTTTATGAAAACTTCACTGATGTATCAGGAATATATAAAGCTAATCCAAATATCATAAATAATCCTGAACTCATTGAGGAAATAACTTATAGGGAAATGCGAGAGCTATCTTATGCAGGATTTGGAGTTTTTCACGATGAAGCCCTACAACCTTTATACAAAGATCGAATTCCGGTAGTTATCAAAAATACTAATCGTCCGAATGATAAAGGGACATACATTTTACATGACCGTGAAATTGATTCTAAAAATGTCATTAGTGGAATTAGTTGTGATAAAGGCTTTACTGTAATTAATATTAAAAAATATTTAATGAATAGATTAGTTGGATTTACACGAAAGATTCTTGGCGTTTTAGAAGAATTTAATATATCATTTGACCACATGCCTTCCGGTATTGATAACATAAGTATTATCATGCGTACAAATCAAATTCAAGGTAAAGAAAGTCAAGTTCTTAATGCCATACGCAAACGTTGTGAAGTTGATGAATTAAGTATCGACCATGATTTAGCAGTACTAATGATTGTTGGTGAAGGTATGAGTCAAGTTGTTGGTACAGCTAGTAAAATTACTCACGCCCTTTCAGAATCAAACATTAATTTAATAATGATAAACCAAGGTGCTTCTGAAATTTCAATGATGTTTGGAATTCATGAAGCAGATGCTGAGAAAGCAGTATTATCTACGTACGAATTTTGTTACAACGGCGTTTGTTTAAAAAATTTGTGTAAATAAAATAAAAAAGATTTCTACATCACTTTCAATACATAAAGTAAATTTATTAACTCTGTATCAATGATGTAGAAATCTTTTTAAGATATCTTTTTAGCCGAACTATTTACTATAGCCTTTTTAATACGCTGTTCACCTACTACTAATTTTAAAATATAGAATTGATAATAACTAAGAGAATCAATAACAGCTTTATAATTACTAAACTGATGATATTTTTGTTCACTCATTAAATCATACATAAGAACTATTTCTGGCTTGATATAATCTACGTTCCAACTTAAAGAATGAAAATATATATTATTTTTAGGTAAACGTATATGATGATCTAGCCTAAATAGCCATTCATCATTTACAACATCATAAACAAATATTGTCATGACTTCTGTATCGTTTTTAAATATTTTAACATGTTCAACATCTGATAAAGATAAAGATTCTCTTAATCTTTCATTTAGCTGTTCATCATAATAATGAATCGTAAATTCTTCAGGAATCACTCTGATAATTTCCAATAACTTTTTGCGCTCAACACAAATATCTACTTTCGATGGTAATATAAAATCATCATTTAGAAATAGATGCATCGCTACCTCGCCGTGAAATTTGAATAAATGAGATGATGTTTTCCTTAAAATTTCGACTATTTTATTCACTGGTTTTTCTTCTTTAACGTACATGTTACCACCCCTAGAGCAAGCGCTTTCATAGTTAATTATACATTCTTTTTTTCACTTATCAAACAAATAAATGTGAACATTTAGTGAAATTTATTTTATTTTCAATAAAATTATTTTCATAAAAAGTTACTGTATCACTATTTGCTTCGCATATGATAGGGCTCTCATAAAAATTCACGAAAAATTAATTGATATGTAAATATTTCGTCACTACTATTTGATAAAACACATTTCCCCTCTCCTTTTCATTGAACTCAAAATTTAAGAAGTTTATAATTTATCTTGCAAATAGAATTTATTATATTAAAAGATTTGGGTGAGTAGTAATGTCTTTAACAATTATCTTATCTATAATAATTATTATTTTGATTATGGCTATGGTTCTTAATCAAAAATTTATGAAAGATAGGATTGAAACAGAAGAATATGCTAGAAATCAATTAATCTCTAAAAATTCAACTTTAAGTGAAGAAAATTTATCGTTGAAAAACCAAATGTTAAGTACAAACAATGACGTCGGTCAGCACGCTTTTAAAAACGCCAAGCGTGAATTAAGAAAAATATTAAATCGATTTAAAGAAGAGGGTCGTTTACGATCATTTACAATTGTTCCTACGAGTAATTTGGCTGTTAAACATCCCCTTTTCGAATATGCACGTTCATTCGATTTTATTATCATTACTGATGTTGGTTTGATAAATGTGGATGTTAAAAATTGGAACCAAAAAACGTTCTATCATTTTGATGTGCCAGATCAACATCTTGAAGAAGGACAACCACAATATAATACCGAAAAGGTTGTCGGACATTATATTAGCAATCGATATCATAGTCAGTTTAAAACTACACGTTCTGGTGTCTATACTTTTATTGAGATTTTACAGGATAATCGTGTAATATATGAATTTTATGACCACGATCCATACGATAAAGCTGCAAACAATGCAAAAGCATTAAAAGATAAAATTGAAAATGATTATAATTTTAAAATTCAAAGTATTGGCGTCATCTACTTTAGTGATGGTAGCGTTAATATTATTGAAGGATCCGACGAGAGTGATAAATATGTTGACACCGTATCTACTCCGATATCACTTGAAAAAGTAATTGAGGATGCTATCGATTTATCTAAGCACCCCCTTACTGATAAACAAATCGAAGAAATTTCTGAAAGCTTTAAACAACATATGAATAATTAAAATTCAAAAAAGAGGCTGGGACATAAAGTTCCAAGATAAATAAAAAAAGACAATTTCTATTGAAATAATA
>NZ_KV811735.1:64664-68945 GCF_001813195.1 Staphylococcus sp. HMSC065D05 | reverse complement strand
TTTATTAAGTTCCCGTTTAAGGGGGTCAGTACCGATGGCCTATGACTTTTTTGTTAAACATTTTTGAAGTTATCTTTCATAATCATATGCTCTTTCGATAATGCCTTTAAGCTCACTAATTAGCGGTTCTTTTGGATTAGCAGTTGTACATTGATCTTCAAATGCTAATTCAGCCATTCTGTCTATAGTAGAATGAAGAAGCTTTTCTGTTACGCCTTGCGATTTTAAATTCATGTCAATACCAATTGAACATCCTAAATCATACACCGCATTAGCTAGAGCATCCACTAATTCTTCAGTTGTATTACCTTTGAGTCCTAAAAATTTTGCAATGTCAGCATAGTCTGTATCTGCTCTAAAGAAATCATATTTAGGAAACAGTGTATGTTTTTGTGGATCTTTGGCATTATAACGAATGACATGTGGTAATAAAATAGCATTTGTTCTACCGTGGGGAATACCGTATTCACCACCAATTTTATGTGCGATAGAATGAGAAATTCCTAAAAAAGCATTTGCAAACGCCATACCGGCCATTGTTGAAGCGTTATGCATTTTTTCTCGTGAGTGTTTGTCATTTTCTTGAACTGATGATTTGAGATAGTCAAAAGTTAACTTTATTGCTTGTAAGCTTAAGCCCCTTGTATAATCTGAAGCCATGACAGAGACGTAAGATTCAATGGCATGTGTCAAAACATCCATTCCTGTATCTGCGGCAACATCTTTAGGTACACTTAATACGAATTGTGGATCGACGATAGCAATATCGGGAGTTAACGCATAATCTGCTAGTGGATATTTAACGTGCGTCTCGCTATCAGTAATTACTGCAAAAGGTGTCACTTCAGAACCAGTTCCTGATGTCGTTGGTATACATATAAATTTTGCGTTTTTAGGTTTGCTAATTTTATAAGTACGTTTACGAATATCTAAGAACTTTTGTTTTGCTCCAAAAAATGAAGTTTCTGGATGCTCAAAGAACATCCATATTGCTTTGGCTGCATCCATTGCCGAACCACCACCGAGTGCAATAATAGTATCAGGTTGGAAATTCATAAACATTTCTAATCCCTTATAGACTGTATGAGTTGATGGATTAGGTTCAACTTCGTTAAACACTTTAATTTGAGGTTGGTTTTCTCGGCGTCTCAACACTTGTTCAACTATATCAGTATAACCAATATTAACCATCCCTGGATCACAAACTATCATTGCACGTTCAACATTATCCATCTCTGTCAAATACATAACTGAATTTTCTTCAAAATAAACTTTAGGCGGGAGTTTAAACCATTGCATATTATTACGACGTTTTGCTATTGTTTTAATATTTAATAAGTCTACTGCGCTTACATTATGAGAAATAGAATTTCTACCATATGAACCACAACCTAACGTAAGAGAAGGAATGAGTTCATTATACATATTTCCAATTCCTCCAACAGCAGAAGGTGTATTTACCAATACACGGCAAGCTTTCATTTTTAGACCGAATTTTTGTTGTAATTGACTATCCTCGGTGTGAATTACAGCAGTGTGACCTAAACCACCAAATTTTAATGTGTCTTCACAAATTTGTAGTGCATGTCTTGTTGATTTTGCAGTTACCATTGCGAGTAAAGGTGATAATTTTTCACGTGATAAAGGATAATCTTTTCCAATTCCATCAATTTCTGCGACTAATAATTTTGTTTTTTCTGGAACACTAATTCCTGACAATTTCGCTATATTTACAGCAGATTTACCAACTATGTCAGGTTTGACTGCAGTTTTATCTTCATTCATGATGGCATCTTCTAATTGTTGTAGTTCATTTTTATTAACAAAATATGTGTGGTGTAATTTGAATTCTTTAACGACGTCAGAGTATACTTCTTTATCAACAACCATGACTTGTTCAGAAGCACAAATCATACCATTATCAAAAGTTTTAGAACCAATGATATCATTAACAGCACGTTTGATATGTGCAGTTTTTTCAATATAAGTAGGAACATTACCTGGACCGACTCCTAATGCAGGTTTACCTGTCGAATATGCGGACTTTACCATTCCAGAGCCTCCAGTCGCTAGAACTAAAGCAATGTCTTTATGATTCATTAATTGTTTAGTTGCTTCAATTGATGGTATTTCTATCCATTGAATACAATCTTTAGGAGCACCTGCTTTTATTGCTGCTTCCAAAATGACTTTAGCAGCATGTTTTGATGATTGTTGTGCACTTGGATGAAATGCGAAAATAATTGGATTACCTGTTTTAATAGCAATCATTGCTTTGAAAATAGTTGTAGATGTAGGGTTGGTCGTTGGTGTCACTCCACAAATAACGCCTATAGGTTCAGCTACATACGTTAATTCTTTTTGTTTATCTTCACCTATGATACCTACTGTTTTATTGTCTTTGATTGAATTCCATATGTACTCTGAGGCATATAAATTTTTGATAGCTTTGTCTTCATAAATACCTCTACCTGTTTCGTCGTAAGCGAGTTTAGCTAAATGCATATGCTGATCAACAGCAGCCATGCTCATCTGATGTACAATGTCATTAATCTCTTGTTGAGATTTTTTAGATAATTCTTTTAGAGCTTCTTGTCCTTTTTCTGCTAATGAATCAATCATTTGTGTGACTTCATCTTTGTTTGATTCATATGTATTTTTTTTAGTTACAGATAACATATACAACCACTCCTTAGATATTGTGAAATAATTCACAAACATTATAGTACACCTTTTTTCAAATTAAAAGAAAATACAGACTATTAAAGAGTCAATTGTGATGTTTATATGAACACGTTGTTAATCTGTATATTTAGTCGGGATTAATGTGTAAGACTTGATATAAAGGGAACAAAACGTATTTGGTAATTAAAAAAATCTATTTTTAAAAGAAGTAAATTTTAAAAAATTTATTGTAAGTATTCATACTAAAAATTATGAGGGGTGTTGTAATGAAATTATCGTCTCACACGACTAACGATGTTATCAATTTATAAAATAAAAAACTGAGACAATCATTTATGTCTCAGTAGCTCATGCTTTAAAAATAAATTGATAAAGAATAAGTGAAATTTACATTAATTATTTTGTTCAGTTGCAGTAAGAAGTTGTATCGCTTTGGGTAATACTTGAATCTCAATTGGTGTTTCTAAATTAATTTCGCCATCAATATCCACTTTCATACTAGGGTTTGTTGAGAGTGTGATGTGCTTACCAGATATGTGATCAATACCTTGTGTGATTTCATTCCAATTCATACTATCACGTTTTTTTAATATATCATTCAATATATTTAGTGTTTGATCATTAAATACAAATGTGTTTGCTCTTCCATCTTGTGGTGATAAGTCGGTTAGCGGAATTTGTCCACCACCTATATTGGGACCGTTTGCTATTAACATCATCGAAGTATTTCCTTCTTTTGTTTCACCATCAACAGTCAATGAGAAATCAAACTTAACAGGATTTAATAATGTTTTAACAGTTGATCCAATATAGCTGAATTTACCGAATATATCTTTAGAACCATCTTGAACATTCTCTGCATTTTGTACTATTAAGCCTAGTCCAACGAAATTAAGTACATATAAATCGTTCACTTTTAACACATCATATGATTCAGCGTGCGATGTTAATAATTGCTCACTAGCTATTTTAAAATTAGGGTGCAGTTGAAGTGTTTTTGTAAAATCGTTAAAGGTACCACCTGGTATTACACCGATTGGTAAATCTAATTGATATTGCATAACGCCATTTACTAGTTCATTAAGTGTACCATCTCCACCTAAAATAAATAAAACGTCTACATCAGAACTGTAATTTTCATTTTTAATAGCTTTACAATATTTAATAATATCGCCTTTATTTTCACTGAGTTGAAGAGAAAGGTGTTTACACATTGAACTAAGAGATTTTGCAACTTCTCCTATGCCATTATGTATATCTTTCAAACCGCTATGTTCATGATAGAAAAGAACACCATGGTTATACGGTTGTTTCATAAATATATACCTACTTTCGATAAATAGTCTATGTAATTAGATTGTTTGAATATCCACTTATGTTTGATTTACATTATAAATTAAAATTTATGTTATTGAAACTTAAGTGTTCTATAGAGATAGATGTTCAAAATAAAATAGCATAAAATTAAGAATAAGAATATAAGGTTGGCAAAAAATTTGTGTAGGCATATAACACTATTTTTAATTTCATTTTGGGATGATATAATGTTGCGCCACGATGATGTCTGAATTCAGTATCGGGAATTGTTTCAACAAT
>NZ_KV811735.1:0-64564 GCF_001813195.1 Staphylococcus sp. HMSC065D05 | reverse complement strand
ATTCAGTATCGGGAATTGTTTCAACAATATCATTGTGGGGATAAGGACTGAAGTTTCAATCTGGTAGAGTGAGTTAAGCCTCTTTATACATAAGACACCTCGTTAATTTAGTTTAGTGATGTTTATTAAATTATACGAAAGGGCCTTATTTTTAAAGTATTTCGATGTAAAATTACATATAAACGCAAAGTATTTTGGCGAGACTCTTGAGAGAACAGGACAAGCTGAAGACTACAGGATGAAGTTGTCTTCTAAGAAAGCCAGCCAACAATACGAAGTATTATAAATAAAAAGCCAGTAAATGAATTTATAAAAACTCATTTACTGGCTATTTTTCTAGGAATTACATTCTATCTCATTTTAGTCAAATGATTAGCGAATACCTTTCATTGCTTTAGAAATCTTAGGAATAAACGCTAATATAATTAACGTAATCACGGTTGCAACAACACCTAAGAAGATAAAGTAATTGGTTTGACCAAGTGGTTTAATTAATTTAACTAATGTCCCATTAATGGCCTGAGCTGAAGCGTTAGTTAATAACCAAAGACTCATCATTTGTGCGTTAAATGCCTTAGGTGCTAATTTAACTGCTGCACTACTACCAGTTGGAGAGAGACAAAGCTCACCAATAACACAGATAACGTATGAAAGAATAACCCAGTTAACTGAGAATTGTGTATCCCCGTAGATATGACCGATTGCTCCCATAAGTATGTAAGATGCGCCTGCTAAAATAGTACCAATTGCAAACTTAATAGGTAGGCTAGGTTGTTTTTTTCCTAGCTTTTGCCATAAAAGAGTAACAACGGGTGCAAATAATAAAATAAATAATGGGTTAATAGTTTGGAAAATAGCTTCACCAAAATGTGTTTTCCAACCAAATAAATTTAATTTCATATCAGAGTTTTCAATACCATAGATATTTAATACATTAGATCCCTGTTCTTGAATTGACCAAAATAACATACCTAAAATGAATAATGGAATAAATGCTTTTACTCTTGATCTTTCAGTATCAGTAACTTCTTTACTTCTAATCATTGTTGTAAAGTAAATGATTGGTAAAGCAATACCTAAAATTAAAACAGTATTACTGATTAGATTAAATGATAGCGTATGTGTAAAGTAAGCAATCATAAGGATTAATACTATTGCTATAACAACGATTCCGATGATTGTTCCGTACTTTTTCTTTTCAGAAGAAGATAATGGGTTCGTCGGTTTCATACCGATACTACCTAAAGTTTTACGGTTGAATAATAAGTACCAAACTAATCCCAGAGCCATTCCTATTGCTGCAATCAAGAAGCCACCATGGAAATTTCTAATATCGATATAGTGTTGTAAAATAATTGGTGAAACGAGTGCACCCATGTTCACTGACATATAGAAGATAACAAATCCAGCATCCATACGTACGTCGTTTTCGGGATAGAGTCTACCAACAATATTTGAAATGTTTGGTTTCATTAAACCTGATCCTACAATAATAAAGAACATAGAAGTGAATAAACCAACCATTGCAAAAGGAAGGCTTAAACATATGTGACCTATAATAATTAGTATAGCTCCGATTAATGTGGCACCTCGTGTACCTGTAATTCTATCAGCTATCCAGCCACCTGGAATTGAAGACATATAAATTAATGATCCATATACAGACATGATAGACATGGCTGTTGTTTTGTCCATCCCAAGTCCGTTTTCCTGGAGTGCAAAATACATATAAAAAATAAGCATTGCTCTCATTCCGTAATAGCTGAATCTCTCCCAAAATTCTACGAAAAAGAGAACGCCTAATCCTTTTGGATGTCCGAAGAATCCATGTTGCGGTATTTCTTGAACTTCTTGTTCATGGGACTTATTTGAAGTCATAAATCATCCCAACCTTTCTTGCCCAAATCACCTTATTAAATTGTTTTAAGGTGATTTTACTATTGTGATAAAAAAATTTCAATAATTTTCAAAAAATTTAAAAAAGAAAATTCTATCAATTGATATAATTTGTAACATTTAATCCGATGATATAATTTCAATAATTTTATTACTATATTTATTCAATGACGCGCTATATATAAAATACGCTTTAATGCAGTAAAGTGCAACAAAAATCTCTACCATCAAATATGAAAGTAGAGATTTTTATGAAATACATATTAACGATTATCTATTTTTTCTGGATACATGTCATGATTCATTAATCGATGTTCAGCTATTTTTTCATATTTTGTATTAGGACGACCATAATTCGTGTAAGGATCTATGGAAATGCCACCTCTTGGAGTAAATTTACCCCAAACTTCAATATAGTGTGGGTCCATTAAATTAATTAAATCATTCATAATAATATTCATACAATCTTCGTGAAAATCTCCGTGGTTTCTAAAACTAAATAAATATAACTTTAATGATTTAGATTCCACCATCTTGATATTAGGGATATACGAAATATAAATTGTCGCAAAATCTGGTTGACCCGTAATAGGGCATAGTGATGTGAATTCTGGACAATTAAACTTAACAAAATAATCACGACCTTGATGCTTATTATCAAAAGTTTCTAAAACTTCCGGTCTATAATCAAATTCATAAGTGTTATTTTGATTGCCTAATAAAGTAATATCTTTTAATTCATCTTTTTGACGTCCTTGTGTCAATTTTCTAGCTCCTTTAATTATTTTGATTTAGAGTTGTTTCTCGTCTTGCTTTATCAAACATATAGTAACTTGCTCCGATAATGACAATATATCCTACTGTTGCAAGCATATCAGGTGATTCTCCAAACAGAATAAATCCAAATAATGCAGTAAATATTATAGACGCATATGTGAAAATGGAGATATCTTTTGCTGGAGCAAAACTATAAGCTAATGTTATACCAATTTGTCCTACAGCTGCTGATAATCCAGCGCCGAGTAAGAAAAGAATTTGAATTGTTGTCATAGGTGTATAAGTAAATATTGAAAAAGGTATAAGCACTACAACTGAGAATAATGAAAAATAAAACACTATCGTATAAGGTTTTTCACGAGTGCTGAGTGCTCTAACACATGTATAGGCAGATGCTGCAAAAATACCTGATAGTAATCCTGCTATTGAAGGAATAACTGATGATGAAAATTCTGGTTTAACAATTAAAAGCATCCCTAATATAGCAATAATCATCGCCGTAATTTGATATTTTCGTACCTTTTCATGTAAAAAAATTAAACTAAGAACAATTGTCCAAAAAGGATTTAATTTCATTAATGTATCAGCATCGCTTAATACCATGTGATCAATTGCATAGATATTAAGTAAGACACCGATTAACCCAAGTGTTGAACGTGAGATGAGTAGAGGTTGACTACTTAATTTCCCAAACATAGGTTGTCTATACTTATAAATAAAAAATAATGGTATAAACATGGCTACAAAATTTCTAGCTAGAGATTTTTGAAAGACTGGTAAATCACCGGCCAATCTAAAAAAGACTGACATAAAACTAAAACCCACAGCTGAAATCAATATAGCAATAATACCTTTAACTTTCGGATTCAATATCATCGCCTCAATATTATATGATTAACGACATTATATTAGCATATAAACTCTAACTATGCATAAGTTCTTGATAATTCAATGGAAACGAGCTATAATAAAAGCGAACAAACGTTCGTATTCGAAGTCTTTATAACTGTTGTGCAATTTAATAAAAAGCTAGAATCATGTTTTTAAAAATGTAATTTATATCTGTTATTGTAGAAATTTACGTAACTATTCATTTAACTCTATATGTCTAATTTCAATAGAAAAGCAAGTAAAGACACTCAAAAAAATTTTTTTATTTTAAAATAATGACACTAAACTCGTAGTGATGCACTTTCCAAATGATAAGTTATTTCTGCCATCAATTTTTAACTTTCATTAGTGATATGAGTTATGTATAATGAAACACAGAATATAGTATTGAATCAAAAATACAAACACTATATATAGTGTTTGACTGAGAATATAACGTTGTAGCATTTAATCATTTTAATGCAATTTGACACTACTTTTATCTCGAAAATATTGCAATTATAGTAAAAACCTACTAAAAAGATAATTTATCATGTAGTGTAAATTTAAGTTTTAACCACTATATATTGTGGTTATTTATATATTTTAAAGGCTATTTACAGATTGAAAAATTTTTACGTAAAAGTAACTATTTTCAACTGTTTTTATAAGTAGATGATTTAAATTATATTATAGATATTTGATCATTTCTAATCTACTTTTAGCAGAATCAAAGGTTGACGAAAGAAGGTGATCCAATGAAAGTAGTATATTATTCATTTTCTGGTAATGTTAGACGATTTATTAGTCGTGCTGGTATTAAAGATACATTTGAAATTACTCAAGATAATTGTAACGAATCAGTTAATGAACCTTACATTTTAGTTACTGGCACTATTGGATTTGGAGAGGTGCCGCAGCCGGTTCAATCTTTTTTAAATGTAAATCATACTCAGTTACAAGCTGTTGCTGCGAGTGGAAATCGAAATTGGGGACAAAATTTCGCTAAAGCTGGTCATACAATTTCTGAGGAATATAAAGTTCCATTAATGATGAAGTTTGAAGTACAAGGGACAAATAAAGACATTATTGAATTTAAGGATAAGGTGGGCAATTTCAATGAAAACCATGGAAGAAAAGAAATACAATCATATTGAATTAAATAATGAAGTGACCAAGAGAAAAGACAATGGTTTCTTTAATTTAGAGAAAGATCAAGAAGCATTGAAGGTGTATCTTGAAGAAATCCATGATAAAATGATTTCCTTTGATGATGAAATCGAAAGACTTCATTATCTTGTTGACAATAATTTTTATTTTAATGTTTTCGAAAAATATAGCGAAGCAGAATTAAGTGAAATTACTGAATACGCAAAATCAATTCACTTCCAATTTGCTAGTTATATGTCGGCAAGTAAGTTTTATAAAGATTATGCTTTAAAAACGAATGATAAAACTAAGTTCCTTGAGGATTATAATCAGCACGTCGCAATCGTTGCACTTTATTTAGCGAATGGTAATGTTAAACAAGCTAAACAATTTATTTCTGCAATGGTGGAACAACGCTATCAACCGGCGACACCAACATTCTTGAATGCAGGTAGAGCAAGACGTGGAGAACTTGTTTCATGTTTCTTATTAGAAATAGACGATAGCTTAAATTCTATCAATTTCATTGATTCAACTGCAAAACAACTTAGTAAAATTGGTGGTGGTGTGGCCATTAATTTATCTAAACTTCGTGCACGTGGAGAAGCAATTAAAGGAATTAAAGGTGTAGCTAAAGGTGTTTTACCTGTTGCTAAGGCACTTGAAGGTGGATTTAGTTATGCAGATCAATTAGGACAACGTCCTGGCGCTGGGGCAGTGTACTTAAATATTTTCCATTACGATGTTGAAGAGTTTTTAGATACTAAGAAAGTGAATGCTGATGAAGATTTACGTTTATCTACAATTTCGACTGGTCTTATTGTGCCTTCTAAATTCTTTGATTTGGCAAAAGAGGGTAAAGATTTCTATATGTTTGCACCTCATACAGTTAAACAAGAATACGGTGTGACTTTAGATGATATTGATTTAGAAAAATATTACGATGATATGGTTGCAAACCCTAATATCGAGAAAAAGAAAAAAGACGCGCGTGAAATGTTAAATATGATTGCTCAAACACAATTACAATCTGGTTATCCATATCTTATGTTTAAAGATAATGCAAACAAAGTACATGCAAATTCAAATATTGGGCAAATTAAAATGAGTAATTTATGTACTGAAATTTTCCAATTACAAGAGACATCAGTAATCAACGACTATGGAACTGAAGATGAAATTAAAAGAGATATTTCATGTAACTTAGGTTCGTTGAATATCGTGAATGTTATGGAATCAGGTAAATTCAGAGATTCTGTGTTCACAGGTATGGATGCTCTTACAGTTGTAAGTGATGAAGCAAATATTCAAAATGCACCAGGCGTAAAAAAAGCGAATAGTGAACTACATTCTGTTGGATTAGGAGTAATGAACTTACATGGTTATCTAGCTAAAAATAAAATTGGCTATGAATCTGAAGAAGCAAAAGACTTTGCTAATATATTCTTTATGATTATGAACTATTATTCCATCGAACGTTCAATGGAAATTGCGAAAGAGCGTGGAGAAAAGTATCAAGACTTTGAACAATCAGACTATGCAAATGGTAAATATTTTGAATTTTATACATCTCAAGAATTTGAACCAAAATTTGAAAAGGTTCGTCAACTTTTTGATGGTATCGATATACCTACTTCAAATGATTGGAAAGAATTGCAAAATAAAGTAGAACAATATGGACTTTATCACGCTTATAGATTAGCTATAGCTCCGACTCAAAGTATTTCTTATGTTCAAAATGCGACAAGTTCTGTTATGCCTATTGTTGACCAAATTGAACGTCGTACGTATGGAAATGCGGAAACATTTTATCCAATGCCATTTTTATCACCAGAAACAATGTGGTATTACAAATCAGCATTTAATACTGATCAAATGAAACTTATTGATCTAGTAGCTACAATTCAAACTCACGTCGACCAAGGTATTTCAACGATACTTTACGTTAATTCAGAAATTTCAACACGTGAGCTTTCAAGATTATATGTCTATGCACACCATAAAGGGCTTAAATCTTTATACTATACACGTAATAAATTATTAAGTGTGGAAGAATGTACAAGTTGTGCAATTTAATTAATTAAGTTGTAAATATTTTAGGGTAGAGTGATGAATCGATGTATTTCTTTAAATTATAGATTTACATTGGTTCAAAACTCTTTATTTTATACATAAATATGACAGGAGGATTTTAATGAAGGCGGTAAATTGGAACACCCAAGAAGATATGACTAATATGTTCTGGCGGCAAAATATCTCACAAATGTGGGTGGAAACAGAATTTAAAGTATCAAAAGATATAGCAAGTTGGAAAACATTAACAGATTCAGAGAAAAATACTTTTAAAAAAGCGCTTGCAGGTTTAACAGGTTTAGATACACATCAAGCTGATGATGGTATGCCATTAATCATGCTTCATACTACTGATTTAAGAAAGAAAGCTGTTTATTCATTTATGGCTATGATGGAACAAATCCATGCGAAAAGTTATTCTCATATCTTCACTACATTATTACCATCTAGCGAAACCAATTATTTATTGGATACTTGGGTTATTGAGGAGCCACATTTAAAATATAAATCAGATAAAATTGTAGAAAATTACCACAAACTTTGGGGTAAAGAAGCATCGATTTATGATCAATATATTGCTCGTGTTTCTAGTGTGTTCTTAGAAACATTTCTATTCTATTCTGGCTTCTATTATCCATTATATCTCGCAGGACAAGGAAAAATGACTACGTCAGGTGAAATTATACGTAAGATACTTTTAGATGAATCTATACATGGCGTGTTCACAGGTTTAGATGCACAAAGTCTGCGTAATGAGTTATCTGAAAGTGAGAAACAAAAAGCTGATCAAGAAATGTATAAATTATTAAATGAACTTTATGATAATGAAGTTTCATATACACATTTATTATATGATGATATTGGCCTTGCTGATGATGTATTAAATTATGTTCGATATAATGGAAATAAAGCATTATCGAATTTAGGTTTTGAACCATATTTCGAAGAAAGAGAGTTTAATCCTATTATTGAAAATGCCTTAGATACATCTACAAAGAATCACGATTTCTTCTCTGTTAAAGGTGATGGCTATACATTGGCTTTAAATGTTGAGCCTCTTCGTGATGAAGACTTTGTTTTTGATAATTAGTATAGTACTTTTAAAGAGATTCCTATTAAAATTAGTAGGAATCTCTTTTTTTATGAAAGTTGGTATTATAAAATATTCTGATGAATTATTACTGCTGGATAAAACATTTATAAAATTTCTAAAAAAATATGAAAAACTATTGAAAAAAGAAAATAGAGTCTATAATATTGATGTTAATGATAATCATTATCATTAACATCAATATTACTTTCGTATATTGACCTTATACATCTTTAATATTTAGCAAGGAGAATAACTAATGAAATTTATTTTTAAAGGTTATACCTTATTTATTTTATTAGTGATTTTAACTATTGTCTCTTTATTTATAGGGGTGAGTCAACTCTCTCTAATAGATATTTTCCATTTAAGTGATGAACAAATGAACATTTTGTTTTCGAGTCGAATTCCCAGAACAGTTAGCATTCTACTTTCAGGTAGTTCACTAGCTTTATCAGGATTAATTATGCAACAGATGATGCAAAATAAATTTGTAAGCCCAACGACTGCTGGCACTATGGAGTGGGCAAAATTAGGTATTTTATTGTCATTGTTGTTCTTTCCTAATGGTCACATTTTAATCAAATTATTATTTGCTGTTGTCCTAAGTATTGTTGGAACGTTTCTATTTGTCCAATTAATTAATCTTATCCGTGCGAAAGATGTAATCTTTGTTCCACTTTTAGGCATTATGATTGGTGGCATTTTATCCAGTTTTACTACATTTGTAGCGTTGAGAACCAACGCTTTACAAAGTATTGGGAACTGGTTAACTGGTAACTTTGCAGTTATAACGAGTGGTCGTTTTGAGGTGTTGTATCTTACAATACCATTACTTATTTTGGCATTTGTATTTGCAAATCATTTTACTATTGCAGGTATGGGAAAAGACTTTAGTCATAATTTAGGTGTAAGTTATGAAAAAATCATTAAAATAGCATTATTCATAACAGCAACACTAACAGCATTAGTTGTTGTTACTGTTGGAACATTACCATTTTTAGGTTTAATCGTACCGAATATCATATCTATCTATAGAGGCGATCATTTGAAAAATGCATTACCACATACACTTATGCTCGGTGCAATTTTTGTTTTAATTGCTGATATTATTGGTAGAATAATTGTTTACCCTTACGAAATTAATATTGGATTGACGATAGGTGTATTTGGCACAATTATTTTCCTAATCTTGCTGATGAAAGGTAGGAAAAATTATGCAAATGAGCACTAGTAAAAAAATAAGTATACTGGTCGTTATGGCAATTTGTATGTCAATTTTTTATTTATTGGTAGGTTTAGATTTTGATATATTTGAATATCAATTCCAAAGCCGTTTCAAAAAATTTATTCTTATATTATTAGTAGGAGCAGCGATAGGAACGTCCGTAGTTATTTTCCAATCTATTACTACGAATAGATTGTTAACTCCTTCTATTATGGGACTTGATTCTGTGTATTTATTTGTCAAAGTCTTACCTATTTTTATTTTAGGTGAACAAGCAACCGTGGTTACAAATATCTATCTTAATTTTTTAATCACTTTGATTGCAATGGTGCTTTTTTCATTGCTGCTATTTCAAGTTATATTTAAACTAGGTCACTTTTCAGTCTACTTCATATTACTAGTTGGTGTAATATTAGGAACTTTCTTCCGTAGTATTACAAGTTTTCTCCAACTTATAATGAATCCTGAATCTTTTTTAGCAGTTCAAAATGTTATGTTTGCTAGCTTTGAAGCATCAAATTCTAAATTAGTAACTGTTTCAGGCATATTATTAGTTATCTTAATAATTGTTACAATAATACTTCGACCATATTTAGATGTTCTTTTGTTAGGTAGAGCACAAGCAATTAATCTAGGTGTTTCTTATGAAAATATGACGCGTATGTTTCTTATTTTGGTTGCTTTACTCGTCTCTATATCTACTGCATTAATAGGTCCTGTAACATTTCTTGGCTTATTAACTGTCAACTTAGCACACGAATTTATGAAGACCTATGAACACAAATTTATTTTACCGGCAACAATATTATTCAGCTGGATTAGTTTATTTATAGCGCAATGGGTAGTTGAAAATCTATTCGAAGCAACAACTGAATTCAGTTTGATAGTAGATTTAGTTGGTGGAAGTTACTTCATATATTTGCTTGTCAAAAGGAGAAATGCAAATTGATTCAAATTCGAAATTTAGATAAAACGATAGACAATAAACCTATTTTAAAAGATATTAGCGTAGATATTAAAAAGGGAAAATTGACTTCACTCATAGGGCCTAACGGTGCTGGTAAGAGTACATTATTATCTGCTATCAGTCGCTTATTTAGTTATGAGAATGGTTCAATTTTGATTGAAGACAAAGAAATTTCAGAATATAAAACTGACGATTTAGCTAAAAAATTAAGTATTTTAAAACAATCTAATCACACTGATATGAACATAACTATCGAGCAACTAGTTAAATTTGGTCGTTTTCCATATTCAAAAGGTCGAATGAAGCAAGAAGACTATGACAAAGTGGAATATGCTCTCGACTTATTACAGCTTAATGAAATTAAACATCGTAATATTAAAACACTATCTGGAGGTCAGCGACAACGTGCATATATTGCTATGACTATAGCACAAGATACTGATTATATATTATTAGACGAGCCTTTAAATAATTTAGATATGAAACATTCAGTACAGATTATGCAAACGTTACGAGATTTATGTCGTCAGTTAAATAAAACAATCATTATCGTATTACATGATATCAACTTTGCTTCTTGTTATTCAGACGACATCATTGCGCTTAAACAAGGTGAGCTAGTTAAAGCTGATGATAAAGATAATGTTATTCAGTCTGACATTTTAAAAAGTTTATATGAAATGGAAGTACGTATAGAAGAGATAAGGGGACAACGTATTTGTCTATATTATGATGAAACTACTTTTGACTCAGTTTAATAATTAAAATTGAGACTCATAGTAAAAGAGGTTATCCATACGAAAAAGAAATTATAAATTTGATTAGGGAGTTGCACATATGAAAAAAACAGTCTTATTTTTATTATTGTCTCTAGTTTTAGTTTTAACGGCTTGTAATAATAGTTCGAATAATAATTCAACTTCGAAAAAAAATAATAGTGATTCTAAAGAAACTGTAACAATCAAGAATAGTTTTGAAACAAGTGGTAAAGAAAATAATGGCAGTGATAAGAAAAAAATCTCTAATACTGTCAAGGTACCAAAGAATCCTAAAAATGCCGTTGTGTTAGATTATGGGGCACTTGATGTGTTGAAAGAATTAGGTGTGGCTGATAAAGTAAAAGGCTTACCTAAAGGTGAAAATAACCAATCTTTACCTAATTTTTTAGATGAATTTAAAGATGATAAGTATATTAATACTGGAAATCTAAAAGAAGTGAATTTTGATAAAGTTGCATCAGCTAAACCAGATGTGATTTTTATTTCAGGAAGAACAGCCAATCAGAAAAATTTAGATGAATTTAAAAAAGCTGCACCAAAAGCTAAAGTCGTATATGTAGGTACAAGTGATGACAACTTAATTAAAGATATGAAAAGAAATACAGAAAATTTAGGGAAAATCTACGATAAAGAAGATAAAGCTAAAAAAATTAATAAAGATTTAGATAGAAAAATATCTGATATGAAAGATAAAACTAAAGACTTTAATAAGAAAGTAATGTATTTATTGGTTAACGAAGGTGAACTATCAACATATGGACCGGGAGGAAGATTTGGTGGTTTAGTGTTTGATACATTAGGATTTAAACCTGCAGATAAAAAGGTTAGCAAAAGCCCACATGGTCAAAATATAAATAATGAATATATTAATAAGCAGAATCCAGATGTTATTTTAGCTATGGATCGTGGTTCAGTTGTAGGTGGTAAAGCAACAACTAATCAAGTTTTAAAAAATAAAGTTATAAAAAATGTAAAAGCAGTAAAAAGTAATCATATTTACGAATTAGATCCAAAACTATGGTATTTCTCTTCAGGATCTTCAACGACAACTATCAAACAAATTGATGAATTAAATGAAGTAGTAGAGAAAGTTGAAAAATAATCTTATAATAAGAGAAAATCAACCATGGTATAAGAAGAAAACTTTAAATACATGAATAGAATGTTGATATAAGAAGAGCTCCTAAAACGAATTTTTAAATAAAATTCACTTTAGGAGCTCAAATATTTCAAAAACTTTGTAACAAGTTATTTATACTTCAAAATATAAATGATAATGAAATTTACAACGACTGTTAAAATGCGCTTTACAACGGGGACACATTTCTACCATCATATAGTCACGAATACGCATCTCATGTTTACAAACACCACACATAATAGCTTTTTCATCAAACTCATTTTCAGCCCATCTTTCAATTGTATGAGATACGTGTTCATTATGACATTTATAACACGGATAATATTTGTTGCAACATTTAAATTTAATGGCAATAACATCTAAAGATGAGTAATAATGTGTACATCGTGTTTCATTATCTATGAGTGATCCATAAACCTTTGCCAATGATGTGCCCTCCTTGAAGAATTAATCTGTAGGATGTTCACCTATAATACGTACCTCAGTATTCAATTCAACATCAAATTTTTCTTTAACTGTTTTTTGTACGTGATGTATAAGTGCTTCATAATCAGTTGCTGTTCCGTTGTCTACATTAACCATAAATCCAGCATGCTTAGTTGAAACTTCTACGCCACCAATTCGATAGCCCTGTAAATTTGAATCTTGAATGAGTTTACCTGCAAAATGACCCGGTGGTCTTTGGAAGACACTTCCGCAAGAAGGGAATTCAAGTGGTTGTTTAGATTCACGTCTTTCAGTAAGATCATCCATTTTAGCCTGAATTTCATCTAATTTACCTGGTTCTAAGGTGAAAGCAGCCTCTAATACAACTAAATGTTTTTGTTGTACCACACTATTTCTATAGTCTAATTCCAGTTCAGCTGTAGTAAGCTTTAATAAATCACCTTTTTCATTGACACATAATGCATAGTCAATACAGTCTTTAACTTCTCCACCATAAGCACCAGCATTCATGAATACAGCGCCACCAATTGACCCAGGGATACCGCATGCAAATTCTAAACCGGTTAATACATGGTCACGTGCAACATTTGAAACGTCAATAATTGCTGCACCACTACCTGCTATAATTGCATCATCAGAGGTTTCAATATGATTGAGAGATAATAAGCTGAGGACGATTCCTCGAATTCCACCTTCTCGAATGATGATGTTCGACCCATTTCCTAGATAAGTTACCGGTATACTGTTCTCATGGGCAAACTTTACGATGGCTTGGACTTCTTCATTTTTGGTAGGGGATAAATAAAAATCTGCCTTTCCTCCTGTTTCTGTATATGTATAACGCTTGAGAGGTTCATCCACTTTAATAATATCTTTAGGAAGAATTGACTCTAGTCCGCGTAAGATGTCATTTTTATTCAATGTTTTGAACATCCTTTCTCATCTTCTTAATATCAACATTATTATATCAATTATAAAAGTTATTTGCGAAATTTGGATATATGAATTGATTATAAATATAAAATGGTTATGTCGTACTTTATGAGTATTTACGATAACAAATTAGATTCCTTATACAATTTCTCAAACAAATTTTGTTTTTGAGACTCATATTCACGTATCTTTTTAGCATGTTGCACAATTTCATTTTTCTTACTTGCAAACCATTCTGCTATTGCTTTATCGTTATGTAATAAATGATCGACTGTTTGATATTGTTTAAAAAGAGGAGTTTTCATTTGAATAATATGTAATCTTACTTCTTGTTTTAATTCACTTAAATTATTAAAACGTGCCATGACAACTTTCTTCTTGTAAGAATGGTGCAAACGATAAAAACCAGCATAATTTAGGCGCTTTTCATCTAGTGAAGTAATATCGTGCAAGTTATTTACACCAACAAGTATATCTAAGATGGGTTCAGTTTGATAATTAAAATGACAGGTACCACCGATATGCTGAGTGTATTTAATAGGAGAATCTAAAATAGTAAACAATACGTCTTTCACTTTGTTATATTCATATGTAAATTGT
The DNA here is from genome assembly GCF_001813195.1 of Staphylococcus sp. HMSC065D05. Taxonomy (NCBI): domain Bacteria; kingdom Bacillati; phylum Bacillota; class Bacilli; order Caryophanales; family Staphylococcaceae; genus Staphylococcus; species Staphylococcus sp. HMSC065D05. The sequence goes on along the minus strand of NZ_KV811735.1, from coordinate 50,614 downwards.
TTCACAGAGTCTTTTTTAATAAAAGGTTGAACATTAGCGTACATGAAATACTCCTCATTTATGAAAATAATATATACAATAAAGTCTGACATACTATAACACAATTCATTTTCATAATAAATACGTTTATGTATAATGTTTAGTGATAAGGAGTGCAAATATGAGAAAACTACTATTTATCATAACAATTATCATTTTAACCATAGTTGTATCTGCTTGTGGAAATGAATCAAAAAGAGATATTAAACAATTTGAAAGTCAATATAAAGAAATTCATCAAAAACAACACAGTGTAGAAAAAGTTATGGATAAAATACCATTAAAAGAGTTAGATAATTTAAGTAAAACTGATACCACTGATAAAAATAAAAAAGAATTTCGTGCACTTCAGCAGGATATTAATAACTATTTGATACCTGAGTTTAAAAAATATAAAAATTCCACTCAACATTTAACAGCAGATACTAATGAAGTTAAGCACTTGAAAGAGGATTATCTAAAAACTGTTGAAAATAAAGAGAAATCTATATATGATTTAAAAGAATTTGTAGATTTATGTAATCGCTCAATTAAAGATAATGAAGATATTTTGGATTATACTAAATTATTCGAGAAAAATAGAACTGAAGTGGAGTCTGACATTAATAAAGCACAAAATAAAGAAGATGCCAGTCAACTTAAATCAAAATTAGAAGAAAATAATCAACAATTAAAAGATACTGCTAAAAAATATTTAAATTCTTCAAATAATGATTCTGACTCAGCGAAAGAAGCAATCAAAGATCATATTTCACCACTTATTGACAAACAAATTACGGATATTAATAAAACAAATATTTCTGATAATCATGTTGATAATGCTAGAAAAAATGCAATTGAGATGTATTATAGTTTGCAAAATTATTATGATACGAGAGTAGATACGATTAAAACTAGCGAAAAATTAGCTCAAATTGATGTTGATCGATTGCCAAAAGAGGGAAAAGATATATCAGAAATGGATAAATCGTTCAAAAGAGAATTTAAAAAAATAAAAGAAAGTATAAATTAAATGCTATCTGAATTTAAAAAATTGAAAATTTATGGTTAACATTACATAGCAGAGTGTGTATAATTGTACCCATTGATAAGATTTTAGGGATAAAAATTTCACGCATATGCTTAGTATGAAGTGATAAATATTTTTAGAGGTGAATAGAATGGCTATTAAGCTGAGTTCAATTGACCAGTTTGAACAAGTATTAGAAGAAAATAAATATGTTTTTGTATTAAAACACAGTGAAACTTGTCCAATTTCTGCAAATGCGTATGATCAATTTAATAAGTTTTTATATGAAAGAGACATAGATGGTTATTATCTAATCGTTCAACAAGAGCGTAAACTATCTGATTATATCGCAGAGAAAACAAACGTAAAACACGAATCACCACAAGCTTTTTATTTTGTAGATGGTGAAATGAAGTGGAATGCAGATCACGATGATATTAACGTTTCTCAACTTGCTCAAGCTGAGGAATAATTAGAAAAGAATGAAATGATGAAGCAGCTTGCCTTAAATGTCAATGTTAGACAGATACAGGCAAGCTATTCTTATGTTATGAAAATTTTAAAATAGTTATGTATAATGTGATAATAAGTATAATTAATGGACATAATAAAGAACATGCAGAAGATATGTTATTTCTTTAATGTCAAATCATTGTTACTTAGATTTATAGATTATTCTCATACATCCTTTAGTATGTTTAAAATAATTTTTGGAAAAGAGAAAAATAAGGTGGTTAAGACAATGAAAGTTTTAGTAGCCATGGACGAATTTAATGAAATTATTTCTAGTTACCAAGCTAATAGATATGTTGAAGAAGCGGTAGCAAGTCAAATTGAAGATGCAGATATCGTTCAAGTTCCACTATTTAACGGTCGTCACGAATTATTAGATTCAGTCTTTCTTTGGCAATCAGGAAATAAATATCGTGTGAGTGCGCATGATGCTGACATGAAAGAAACCGAAGCAATATATGGACAAACGGATAGTGGTATGACTATTATCGAAGGGCACTTATTTTTAAATGGCAAAAAACCTATTCAACATCGATCAAGTTACGGTTTGGGAGAGGTTATAAAAGCAGCATTGGACAATCATACAGAACATCTTGTTATCTCTTTAGGTGGAATAGGAAGTTTTGATGGCGGTGCAGGCATGTTGCAAGCATTGGGTGCAAGATTTTATGATGATGAAGCACAAATTGTCGATATGAGGAAAGGTGCAGATTTAATAAAATATATTAGACGTATTGATTTATCAGGTGTTCATCCACAATTAGCGAAGGTAAACATTCAATTAATGTCAGATTTCTCAAGTCGGTTGTATGGGAAAAAAAGTGAAATCATGCAAACATACGATTCATTAGATCTGTCTCAAAATGAAGCAGCCGAGATAGATAATTTAATTTGGTATTTTAGTGAATTATTTAAGAATGAATTGAAAATAGCAATGGGACCAATCGAGCGCGGTGGTGCTGGAGGTGGTATAGCAGCTGTATTAAATAGTCTCTATCAAGCTGAGATTTTAACAAGCCATGAATTAGTGAATCAAATCACACATTTAGAAAACTTAATTCAACAGGCAGATCTTATTATTTTCGGAGAAGGTTTGAAAGAAGAAGATCAAATTCTAGAGACTACAACAATACGTATAGCAGAACTTACCCAACAATACAACAAGCCAGCTATTGCAATTTGTGCTACAAATGATAAATTTGATTTGTTTGAATCGTTGAATGTTATAGCAATGTTTAATACATTTATTGATATGCCTGATTCATATACAGATTTTAAGATGGGTATTCAAATCAGACATTACACAGTACAAGCACTAAAATTATTGAAAACGCAAATAAACTTACCGCTTTCATCCTAATATTAAAAAAAGTTTTTATACACATTCAATTTAAAAGCCATTGACAGTAAGAGTAGCTTTTAGAGCTACATACTGACAATGGCTTTTTATGTTATTTATAAGATTGATGGCTGTTTGCTACTTCTTGAGCAATACCAACGACAACATGAACAGCTTTTTCCATTACATCGATAGAAGCGTATTCAAAAGGACCGTGGAAATTGCCACACCCCGTAAAAATATTAGGTGTAGGTAACCCCATAAAAGATAACTGTGATCCATCTGTACCGCCTCGAATAGGTTCAGTGTTAGGTACGATGTCTAAAGCGTCAAAGACACGTTTAGGTATATCTATGATGTGTTTCAAAGGTTTAATTTTTTCGGCCATGTTAAAATATTGGTCATGTACATCTACTTTAATTGGAAAATGATTATAATGAACATTAATATCATCACGAATTTCCATCATGCGTTTTTTACGTAGCTCAAACTGCTCTTTATCATGGTCGCGAATAATATATTGTAGAGTTGCTTTTTCAACATTACCTGTAAAATTCATTAAATGATAGAACCCTTCGTATCCTTCAGTTCTTTCAGGTACTTCATGTGAAGGAAGTAAACTATTAAACTGTTGACCTAAACTAATTGCATTAACCATGGCATTTTTAGCTGAACCTGGATGAACGTTAACACCGTGACAAGTGACAGTTACTTCTGCTGCATTGAAACTTTCGAATTGTAGTTCTCCTAATTGACTGCCATCCATTGTATATGCAAAATCTGCATTAAATCGACTAACATCAAATTGATGCGGGCCTCGTCCAATTTCTTCATCAGGTGTAAAGCCTACTCGAATTGTACCGTGTTTAATTTCAGGATGATCAATTAAATACTTTATCCCTTCCATTATTTCCACAACACCTGCTTTATCATCGGCGCCTAGTAGAGATGTACCATCTGTCACCATTAGTGTATGCCCCACAACTTTATTTAATTCAGGAAAAACATCAGGATCTAAGATACGCTGAGATTCACCAAGTTTGATAGGTTGCCCATTATAGGCTTCAATGATATGCGGATTTACATGAGAAGCATTGAAATCTGGTGAAGTGTCTACATGTGCTAAAAAACCGACAGTAGGTACATTATAATTAATATTGCTTTCGAGTGTAGCAAATAAGTAACCATGTTCATCCATGTCTGTTTTAAGCCCTAATGATTGAAGCTCTTCTTCCAATAGATTTAATAAATCCCACTGTTTATTCGTAGATGGAGTAGTCTTGGAATCAGGATTAGATTGTGTATCAATTTTTACATATCTCGTTAATCTTTCGATAATTTGTTTCTTCATACGAGTTCATCCCCTTAGATTTATACTCTATTATTCATATTATAGGATTTTTTATAAGTTTTACCCTTGATTTTACCATAATATTGCTTGATGCGTGAATAAATGTAATAGACGATTTCAGATACAAGTATACCGAATGCAATTGCACCAGAAATGAGTGTTACCTCTAAAAAAGTATTAACTGCATTCGTGTAATCATTTGATACTAAAAATCTTGTAGCTTCATATGCTGCGCCACCTGGAACGAGAGGTATAATGCCGGGGACGATAAATATAATAACAGGTTGCTTGTACCGTCTACTCATTGTATGACTCATTAATCCTAATATTAGACTTCCTAAAAATGAAGCGCCAACTTTACCTAAATCCATACCTACTGTCATCTGATATATTGTCCAAGCAACAGCTCCAACAAATCCACAAGCTAACAGCAATTTTTTAGGTGCATTAAATATAATTGAAAAAAGGACTGTGGCAATGAAACTAATGATAAAGTGAAACAGATAAATAAACATAACTAACAGCCTTTCTTATAATAATAGTAATACAATAGCTACGCCTGCACCAATAGCAAATGCAGTTAAAGCAGCTTCAACACCACGTGACATACCAGCAAGTAACTCTCCGGCAAGTAAGTCACGAATAGCGTTAGTAATCAAAATACCAGGAACGAGAGGCATGACACTTGCAATAGTAATAATGTCTTGATTTTTAGCTATACCTAGTTTAGTGAATATTGCTGCAATGCTAATAACAACAGCAGATGCCACAAACTCTGAAAAGAATTTAATTTGTATATACTTTTGCACGAAACTAAACGTTAAAAAAGCTATGCCACCCGCTAGACATGCAATCCAAGCGTCGGAAGCTACGCCACCAAACATGAATAAGAAAAAACCACAAGCTACAAAGGCAGCAATGAGATTTGTTAAGAAAGAAAACTGAAGAGACGCACGTTTAAGTTGCAGTAACTCGTTTTTTGCTTCGTCAATTGTAAGTTGCTTACTCGAAATTTTACGAGATAGGCTATTGGTTAAAGCAATTTTCTCAAGGTCGGTTGTACGCTCGCGAATACGAATCAATCTCGTACTAGTACGATCATTTAATGAGAAAATAATTGCAGTTGATGTCACAAAACTGTATGTATCATGTAAACCATAACTATGGGCAATACGATTCATTGTATCCTCAATTCGATATGTTTCAGCGCCTGCTTCAAGTAAGATTCGCCCAGCAATTAAGACTACATCAATTACTTTATTTTCATCAATGATAGTGATTGAATCTGACATATCTCATCACCTCCGAAGCTATTTAATATTTTTATGAACAATTGAAGTTTACAACTTGAAGACTTAAGTTTCAATAGAGAGCTTGATTTTAATAACATTTTCAATACTAATTAAAAATAGTAAAAAAATGCTATGCATAACTGTATACGCTTTAATGATTTTTTTACGTAGCAGTTAACATAGCATTTAGATTGATTATAATTTGACAATAGGATTAAACATGACTTTATTTCTTCCTTCACTTTTAGCCACATGTACCATATCATCAGCATCTTTAAATACTTTACGTTGAGATTTACGATCATCTTGAGTTAAGTATCCAACACCAATTGAAACTGATAGCTTGATTACTTCTTTGTTTGGTAGGTGGAAAGAAGATTTTTCAACACCGCTTCGAATATTTTCTGCTAATTTCACGCTTTGATCTAGTGTGTAATCTCTGATTACAACAGAAAATTCTTCGCCACCGTTTCTAAAGATTTTGAACTGGTTTGGAACATAGTTTTTTAATAGTTGAGACATTTGTTTGAGAACAGCATCTCCTGATTGATGTGAATAATGATCGTTTACATCTTTAAAGCCATCGATATCAATGAGAAGTAAGGCTAAACTTTGTTTCTTTTCTTCAGCTTTACTTGAGACCTCATTTAAGTGTCTATCAAATTCTTTTACATTACCTAGACCTGTAAGATAATCGTATTTATCTTCATTTTCATAACGATTGACTAAAGAGAAAAAGTGCCATATATCAACGAATGTTATTGCTGAAGCAATTGTAATAATAAATGAAATAGGGATAAGCACTAAAATCTCTACGAGTTCATAAATAGGACTTAATAATGCTAAAAATAACAAAATGACAATGCTAATCAAATTTAAAATAAGTAAAGAAATGATATCGTTTTGCTTTAAAAATGGTCCAACTGCACTGACAATACCTGCAATAACGATTAATGTAATACCATAAATAATTGAGTTTCCAAAGATAAATACATCGACTAAAGATACGATAAAAGCAGCCGTGAGTGTATATATCATGTTGGTATAACGTCCTAAAAACAAAAGAGGTACAAATGTTAAATGAACGAGGTATTCGTTCTGAAACGGGATAGGGTATGCCGCTAAAAGTAAAGAAACGAATGTCATTAGTACAGTTACATATTCTTTAGAAAAAATCATTCTTTTATTTTCAGAATATTGTAACCTATGAAATAAATATATTCCTGCCACCATGACAGATATGTTATATATGATAGCTTCAAACATTTCCATACCGACTCCTTTTTTAACCATTAGCTATTGTAAGTGAAAACTTACAATTTGTCATCATCTAGCAACAGAAATTACACACAAACAATGGTATTTAATGTTAAAATAAGCACTTAAATGGTATGATTAAAAAAATGTATAGACAATACAAAGATAATGTAAAGGTTAATCTTTGTAATTTAGACAATAGCTATGTAACATGGATATTTATGATTTTAGTTCAATGAAAACGACATTTATGGTTGATAAATATTTGCGCATATAAATATTGCATTAAAAATGATAGATAACAAATTTTACATAGCGTGAGGTACAACTTATTCAATGAAGGTGAACTGATGTATACACTATTACTTATAGCTTTTACTATGATAGTCAGTTTAATAATTACACCCATTATTATTGTAATATCAAAAAAATTAGATTTAGTAGATCGTCCTAATTTCAGAAAAGTACATACGAAACCTATCTCAGTGATGGGAGGAACGGTCATTTTATTTTCTTTCTTAATAGGGATTTGGCTCGGACACCCTATTGAACGTGAGGTTAAACCGCTTATATTAGGTGCAATTACAATGTATATGGTTGGATTGATTGATGATATTTACGATCTAAGACCTTATTTAAAGTTAGCAGGTCAAATTGTTGCAGCTTTAATTGTTACGTTTTATGGAATTACAATAGACTTTATTTCATTGCCAATTGGACCAACGATTCATTTTGGCATATTTAGTATTCCTATTACAGTAATATGGATTGTAGCAATTACCAATGCTATTAATCTTATCGACGGACTTGATGGACTTGCCTCAGGCGTCTCAGCATTGGCATTAATGACTATTGGATTCATCGCTATTTTACAAGCGAACATATTTATTATCATGATTTGTTGTGTACTTTTAGGGTCTTTACTTGGTTTCTTGTTTTATAACTTTCACCCAGCGAAAATTTTCCTAGGTGATAGTGGCGCATTAATGATAGGATTTATTATCGGTTTCTTATCATTACTCGGCTTTAAAAACATCACATTTATTGCTTTATTCTTTCCTATTGTTATATTAGCAGTGCCATTTATTGATACATTGTTTGCAATGATTCGTCGAATGAAAAAAGGACAACATATAATGCAAGCAGACAAGTCACATTTACATCATAAATTACTTGCTTTAGGATATACCCATAGACAAACCGTTTTACTTATTTATTCAATAGCGATTATGTTTAGTTTATCTAGTGTTATCCTCTATTTGTCCCAACCTTTGGGTGCACTTATGATGTTCATTCTCATTGTCTTTACGATTGAGTTGATCGTTGAATTTACTGGATTAATAGATGATAATTATCGACCAATATTAAATTTAATTACAAAAAAAGGGAATGGCAAGCCACATCATTATGATGAACATCATCGTTCATAATAAAAAACACTATGTAGGTCATAAGCACGCGTTGCTTTAACTTACATAGTGTTTTTTATTTAATTGGTTTCAATATCAAAAGGTAATAGTTTAATGTCTTCTTGTTTCAAATCATAATTTCCGGAAGTAATTCGATTTAAAAAGTCTATAAAAGTATCATATTCATTTTTTACTACGTCAATTTGATAACTTACTTTATCGGTATAAAATTGTTCTCTTAATAAGAATGTGGTAGAGGCAAGTTCATATTCAAATTTTCCTGTCTGATCATAATCTAACGTAACGGTTACTGGAATAGCTTCTCTTAATTCGACTCTACCCATATCATATATCACGTCACGCACGGCGCCACTATATGCCCTAATAAGACCGCCTGCACCTAATTTGATACCACCGAAGTAGCGTGTCACGACGACGCAAACATTGTGTATCTCTAATTTTTTCAGTATCTCAAGCATTGGGATGCCGGCTGTTCCACTTGGTTCGCCATCGTCGTTTGCTTTTTGAATATTCATCTCCGGTCCGACAGTATAGGCTGAGCAATTATGAGTTGCATCTTTATGCTTTATTTTAATTTCATCTATAAAAGCTTTTGCTTCATTTTCAGTCGAAACAGGCTTAATATATGCTATAAAGCGTGATTTACTTATCACATTTTCAATTGAATGTGCTTGTTTAATAGTAATTATGGATTTATCCATCTTATTTTTGCCACCTACAATTCAGTTTTCTAACATTATTATACACGTAACAAGATAGGTTCTAAATTATTACGATGATATTTTCTTTTTTTAAAAATTATTGTATCATGACTATGAGTATAATTGAGGAGGATAAGTATTAAGATGAAGATTGCAGTTATGACCGATTCTACAAGTTATTTACCACAACATATAATAGATCAATATAACATACCAGTCGCTTCACTAAGTGTAACTTTCGATGATGGAGTGAATTTCACTGAGAGTGATGATTTTTCTGTAGATGATTTTTATAAAAAAATGGCTTCATCTAAAACTATACCAACAACAAGCCAACCTGCTATTGGCGATTGGATTGAGAATTTTGAAAGATTAAGAGAACAAGGATACACTGATGTCATCGTGATTAACTTATCAAGTGGTATAAGCGGAAGCTATCCTTCAGCAACACAAGCTGGTGAAATGGTTGAAGATATTCAAGTACATACGTTTGATAGCCGTCTTGCTGCGATGATTGAAGGTAGCTTTGCAATTTACGCTGCTCAATTGGTACAAAAGGGATATAAACCTGATGATATTATTAATGAACTAACTGAAATAAGACAACATATTGGTGCATACTTAATTGTTGATGATTTAAAAAATTTACAAAAAAGTGGTCGTATCACTGGAGCTCAAGCTTGGGTAGGTACATTGTTGAAAATGAAACCTGTCTTGCATTTTGAAGAAGATGGTAAAATACATCCACACGAAAAAGTACGTACAAAAAAACGTGCGCTAAAATCTTTAGAAACAAACATTTTTAAAGAAATAGAAGGCTTGGAAGATGTGACTGTATTTGTAATAAACGGTGATAAAACAGAAGATGGAAAGTCATTTCTTCAGCAATTAAAGGAAGATCATCCTAATGTTCATATTCAGTATTGTGAATTTGGACCAGTGATAGCATCACATTTAGGATCAGGCGGTTTAGGATTGGGTTACTTCCCAAGAAGAATAGACATTAATTAATATATAATCAAAAGTCTGAAAGCTTGATAGGAAAGAACACAGTGGTAATATCATTAGATATCACTTGTGTTCGCTTATTTGAGTATTTCAGACTTTTTTGAAAGTAGTGAAATAAAATTAAATATTACGGCAGACTGATTTCTCCAACGCATCAACTTGAAAATGAATTAGTATCTCAAGTTTCAAAAGGTGTTATAAAAGACAGTGAGCGTTGGTATTGTATTCAATGTGGAAACACTTCTTTGCAATATTTTGTGACTTACAATTCAACGATATTGAATAAAAAAATCACATACTGTAGGCGATGCATTCAACTAGGCAGAATGGATAGTATTACAGATATATGTATCGTAAAAAGTTTTCAAAAAGCAACAAAAGCGAATTATCAGTTACCCTTTGAATTATCAAAGCAACAGCAATACGCTTCAGAAGCTATCATTCAAGCTATAAAAAATAATAATGATCTCTTGTTATATGCTGTCACAGGAGCAGGGAAAACTGAAATGATGTTTGAGGGTATAAGGATAGCTCGTCAAATTGGACATAATATTGCCATCGTATCACCTCGTGTAGACGTTATTATTGAGATAAGTCATCGAATTAAAGATGCTTTTATCGATGAACGTATAGATGTGCTACATCAATCCAGTAGACAGCAATATAATGGTCATTTTGTTATTGCTACTATCCATCAATTATTGAGGTTTAAACAGCATTTTGATACTGTATTTGTCGATGAGGTAGATGCTTTTCCGTTGTCTATGGATCCACAATTATCAAATGCAATACAACTTGCTTCAAAATTGAATCATTCACATATTTTCATGACGGCCACACCACCGCGTCATTTTTTAAAACAATTCCCCCCAGAAAAAATAATTAAGTTACCAGCCCGTTTTCACCGACACCCTCTACCTATTCCTAAGTTCAAATATTTCAAATTAAAATCAACACGAAAACAAAATTTATTACTTAATTTATTTAGAAATCAAATTAACCAACAACGTTTTACTTTGGTCTTTTTTAATAATATAGAGATAATGAATAAAACGTATCAACAGTATAAAATGGACATCGCTGATTTGATTTGCGTTCACAGTGAAGATGATTTACGATTTGAAAAAATTGAAGATTTAAGACGAGGACAACACAAAATTGTATTCACTACAACTATTTTAGAAAGAGGATTCACCATGACACACTTAGATGTCGTTGTAGTTGATGCAGGAAGTTTTCAACAAGAGGCTTTAATTCAAATTGCTGGTCGCGTAGGACGTAAACAACAGTCTCCAAGTGGCTTAGTTTTATTTCTTCATGAAGGTGTTACATTATCAATGGTTTTAGCTAAAAGAAACATTATTTCAATGAATCGTTTGGCAATTAAAAGGGGATGGGTTGATGCGTAAATGTATCCAGTGCAATCAAACTATTAAAGAGACCATTCATATTTATAACTTATTTAAACCACCTCAGATATTTTGTGAAAGATGTGAAACATTATGGCTTAACTCCAAAATTCATAAAGATGGTAGGTGTCCTAAGTGTCTTAATAACAAAATCTCTACTGATGGCGAATGTCATGACTGTCAATTTTTAAGTAAAACATTTTATTTAATGGAACAATTGTTTTGTGATTATAGTTATGATGGTGTGATGAAAGAAATCATACACCAATATAAGATTATGCGAGACTTCTATTTAGCAGAAGTATTGGCAAGAAGATTAGATTTACCTCAAACTCAATATGATTATATAGTTCCAATTCCTTCTCCAATTGAACGCGACATTGAACGTACATTTAATCCGGTGACCACTGTCTTAGACAAAATGGGGATCTCATATCAAGATGTATTAGGTACACATATACGTCCTAAGCAGTCAAAGTTAGGAAAGGTTGAACGTTCAAAAGCCTCTAATCCATTTTATATAAAAGATGAAGAGATAAATATCGAAGGGAAAGTAATACTACTCATAGATGATATTTATACAACAGGGTTAACGATTCATCACGCGGGGTGTAAATTGTACGATAAAAAAGTCAGAAAATTCAAAGTGTTTGCGTTTGCACGATAACATAAACATGGTAAAATATAGGTAAGAAGTATCAATATAGAGGTTTAAGGAGAGATTACTATGATTAGATTTGAAATTCATGGAGATAACCTCACTATCACAGATGCAATTCGCAACTATATTGAGGAGAAAGTAGGTAAATTAGAAAGATATTTTAACAATGTGCCAAATGCTGTAGCACATGTTAGAGTTAAAACTTATTCTAATTCTACAACTAAAATTGAAGTTACAATTCCTTTAAAAGATGTCACTCTTAGAGCTGAAGAAAGACATGATGATTTATATGCAGGTATTGATTTAATTACTAACAAATTGGAAAGACAAGTACGTAAATACAAAACTCGTGTAAATCGTAAACATAGAGATCGTGGAGATCAAGATATCTTTGTTGCTGAAGTACAAGAGTCTACAGCAAACAATCAAGCAGATGATATAGAAAGTGAAAATGATATTGAAATTATTCGTTCTAAACAATTTAGCTTAAAACCAATGGATTCTGAGGAAGCAGTATTGCAAATGAATTTATTGGGACATGATTTCTTTATTTTTACCGATAGAGAAACTGATGGTACGAGCATTGTTTATAGACGAAAAGATGGCAAATACGGTCTGATTGAAACAACTGAATAAATTGACTTGTATATTATAGACTATAATATTGCCAAAGTTGAATTAAGAATTCTTATCAGTTTATTGAATAAGGTAATAATGATTAATAGAATCAGGGTTACCAATACACATATGTATTCTTAGTTTGCTTGACTACAAATATAGAAGTTAATAAACATAGGCTGGGGCATTGTTTTGATATGTTCACTTCAAAGTAGATATGACATTAATCAAGCTTTGGAGTTCGTATTCTTAAAAAGTGTCTCAGCTTATTTTGTTTGTTTAAATTTTGAATTCACAACCTAAATGAGTAATTAATAGACAGTATGCTTACAAATATGCTAGTGTGATTTGACGATTTATATTTAAACTTTGATTTTAAATTTCTATATTAGTTAAAGGTATTGCGTTACGTTATTTTTTAAAAACGTGTTTGATTGCGAGAAAAAAATGATTGCAACGTGTTAAAATAAAATTATTGTTAATTGAAGTGTCTATAGACATTTTACAATATAAATGATTGTCTATAGAAAAGAGGCTGTTGCTAGTTGAATCAAAGTGAAGTGTTGTGAAATATTGAGTTAACACGCATTACTTCATGAGTATATAAGTATAAATTTAGCGATATAAATGATAAGATAAATTGTTGTAAGCCAAACAGTTTTTAGTTAAAGGAGCGACGCGTGCAATGGGATTTTTATCGAAAATTGTTGACGGCAATAAAAAAGAAATTAAAAGATTAGGTAAGTTAGCAGATAAAGTACTTGCTTTAGAGGAAGATACTGCGATATTAACCGATGAAGAAATACGTGAAAAAACAAAATCTTTTCAAAAAGAGTTAGCAGAAATTGAAGATGTAAAAAAACAAAATGATTATTTAGATAAAATTTTACCTGAAGCTTATGCACTTGTACGTGAGGGGTCAAAGAGAGTATTTAATATGATTCCTTATAAAGTACAAGTAATGGGTGGTATTGCTATACATAAAGGTGATATTGCGGAAATGAGAACAGGTGAAGGGAAAACATTGACTGCAACCATGCCGACGTATTTGAATGCTTTAGCCGGTAGAGGTGTACATGTTATTACAGTCAATGAATATTTATCAAGTTCACAAAGTGAAGAAATGGCTGAACTATATAACTATCTTGGCTTAACTGTAGGTTTGAACTTAAATAGTAAGTCAACTGAAGAAAAACGTGAGGCTTACGCACAAGACATCACGTATAGTACGAATAATGAACTTGGGTTTGATTATCTTAGAGATAATATGGTGAACTATGCTGAAGAGAGAGTAATGCGTCCTCTACATTTTGCAATTATTGATGAGGTCGATTCCATATTGATCGACGAAGCAAGAACGCCTTTAATTATTTCTGGTGAAGCGGAAAAATCTACTTCTTTATATACTCAAGCAAATGTTTTTGCAAAAATGCTTAAAGCTGAAGATGATTATAACTATGACGAAAAAACCAAAGCTGTACATCTTACAGAACAAGGTGCAGATAAAGCTGAACGTATGTTCAAGGTAGATAATCTTTATGATGTTCAAAATGTGGAAGTGATTAGTCATATTAATACAGCTTTAAGAGCTCATGTTACATTGCAACGCGATGTTGATTACATGGTCGTTGACGGTGAAGTATTAATAGTTGACCAATTTACTGGACGTACAATGCCTGGACGTCGTTTTTCTGAAGGTTTACACCAAGCAATTGAAGCTAAAGAAGGCGTAGCAATTCAAAATGAGTCTAAAACGATGGCATCCATTACTTTCCAAAATTATTTCAGAATGTATAATAAGTTAGCGGGGATGACTGGTACAGCGAAAACCGAAGAGGAAGAATTTCGTAATATCTATAATATGACAGTTACTCAAATTCCAACTAACAAACCTGTTCAACGTAAAGATAATTCAGATTTAATTTATATTAGTCAAAAAGGTAAGTTTGATGCGGTAGTTGAAGATGTTGTAGAAAAACATAAAAAAGGGCAACCCGTCTTACTAGGTACTGTTGCTGTTGAGACTTCTGAATATATTTCAAATTTACTAAAAAAACGTGGTGTCAGACATGACGTATTAAACGCTAAAAATCATGAGCGAGAAGCGGAAATCGTTTCAAACGCGGGGCAAAAAGGTGCAGTTACAATTGCCACAAATATGGCTGGACGTGGAACAGATATTAAACTTGGTGATGGTGTTGAAGAGTTAGGTGGACTTGCTGTTATTGGTACTGAGCGTCATGAATCAAGACGTATTGATGATCAATTACGTGGACGTTCAGGACGCCAAGGTGATAGAGGAGATAGTCGTTTTTACCTATCTTTACAAGATGAATTAATGGTACGTTTTGGTTCAGAACGCTTACAGAAAATGATGAACCGTTTAGGAATGGATGATTCGACGCCAATCGAGTCGAAAATGGTATCTCGTGCTGTAGAATCAGCTCAAAAACGAGTAGAAGGTAATAACTTTGATGCGCGTAAACGTATTCTAGAATATGATGAAGTTTTACGTAAGCAACGTGAAATTATTTATAATGAGCGTAATGAAATCATTGATAGTGAAGACAGTTCTCAAGTCGTTAACGCGATGTTACGTTCTACATTGCAACGTGCGATTAATCATTTTATTAATGAAGAAGACGATAATCCGGACTATACGCCATTTATTAATTACGTTAATGATGTGTTCTTGCAAGAAGGAGATCTTCAAGATACAGAAATTAAAGGTAAAGATTCAGAAGATATTTTTGAAATTGTGTGGTCTAAAATTGAAAAAGCGTATGCACAGCAACAAGAAACATTAGGAGACCAAATGAGTGAATTTGAGCGGATGATTTTATTACGTTCAATTGATACACATTGGACTGATCATATTGATACGATGGATCAATTGCGTCAAGGTATTCATTTACGTTCATATGCACAACAAAACCCACTTCGTGATTATCAAAATGAAGGTCATGAATTATTTGATATCATGATGCAAAATATCGAGGAAGATACATGTAAGTATATCTTGAAATCAGTGGTTCAGTTTGAAGATGATGTAGAACGTGAAAAATCTAAAAGCTTTGGTGAAGCAAAACATGTAACTGCTGAAGATGGCAAAGAAAAAGCAAAGCCCCAACCGATTGTAAAAGGTGATCAGGTAGGTAGAAATGATCCATGCCCATGTGGTAGTGGTAAAAAATATAAAAATTGTCATGGAAAAGCGTAATCAATAAAATAGTTTAAATTTAAAGGCTGAGGCATATCTAATTATGAATGACTCAGTCTTTATTTACATCGCTTGTAAGTTAAATGCTTAGTAATATGATATAGAGATGAAATGGCCGTTTATTTTTAAAAAATAGGCATATACTGTATGATATAAATATTATGACATAGTATGATTAAATAGGAGAGAAGATGAATGGAATTATCTGAGATTAAACGAAATTTAGAAGAATATCAAAATCACTTAAATCAAATTAGGGGGTCTCTTTGACTTAGAAAATAAAGAGACCAACATACAAGAGTATGAAGAAATGATGACTGATCCTGATTTTTGGAATGATCAAACTAAAGCACAAGATATCATTGATAAGAACAATGCACTAAAATCTATAGTAAATGGGTATTATCAACTGACAAATGCTGTTGATGATATGAGTGCGACGAGAGAGTTATTACAAGAAGAATATGATGAGGATATGAAGAAAGAATTAGAAGAGGAAGTTCAACAATTTGA
Source organism: Staphylococcus sp. HMSC065D05 (assembly GCF_001813195.1). Lineage (NCBI taxonomy): Bacteria > Bacillati > Bacillota > Bacilli > Caryophanales > Staphylococcaceae > Staphylococcus > Staphylococcus sp. HMSC065D05. The sequence continues at coordinate 34,254 of NZ_KV811735.1, read as the reverse complement.
AGAACAAATTGATCAATATGAATTACAATTACTCCTCGACGGACCACATGATGCCAATAATGCTATATTAGAGCTTCATCCCGGTGCTGGCGGTACAGAATCACAAGATTGGGCAAGTATGCTTCTTAGGATGTATCAACGTTACTGTGAACAAAATGGCTTTAAAGTTGAAACAGTTGATTATCTTCCAGGAGATGAAGCAGGCGTTAAAAGTGTTACATTACTTATAAAAGGGCATAATGCTTATGGATATTTAAAGGCAGAAAAGGGTGTTCATCGTTTAGTTAGAATTTCACCTTTCGATTCATCTGGTAGACGACATACTTCTTTTGCATCATGTGATGTTATTCCTGATTTTAATAATGATGAAATTGAAATTGAGATTAACCCAGATGATATTACAGTGGATACTTTTAGAGCTTCAGGCGCTGGTGGACAACATATTAACAAAACTGAGTCTGCAATTAGAATTACACATCACCCTACAGGTATTGTAGTCAACAACCAAAATGAACGATCTCAAATAAAAAATAGAGAAGCTGCAATGAAAATGTTGAAGTCCAAACTTTATCAATTAAAGTTAGAAGAGCAAGAGCAAGAAATGGCTGAAATTCGTGGCGAACAAAAAGACATTGGATGGGGAAGTCAGATTCGTTCTTACGTCTTTCATCCATATTCAATGGTTAAAGATCATCGTACGAATGAAGAAACTGGTAAAGTAGACGCTGTTATGGATGGAGAAATAGGCCCATTCATAGAAGCTTATTTAAGAAAAGAAATGGACCGACAAGACATGTAATTGATACACGCATAATCATTATTTGATTTATCGATGATTATGCGTATTTTTCATTAAACAGAAAACAGACAAAATAGGGAGTTAATTTTTAAAGCTATATTTACTTTATATGTAGTCTGCATTTTCTAATGTTACCGAAGTAAATTTAGTCTCAGACAAGAATGACTTAAATTTGACCTGTACATCATAAGGTTAGGAACTGGTAGAGTAGATAATTATCCCTTAGTGTAAAAACGCTCTTTTTAACTATTATATTACATCAATATAACAATACCCTTAGCCTCATTTGATTGTGCTATATTAAATTTGTGAATTAATAATCAACTAGCAAAGGAATGACAACTAGATGAAAAAAACGCTAACTGTAACGTTAAGTTCGATTGCAGCTTTTATTGCAATTAACACTGCAGCTAACGCACAAGAATCTGAGACGTCGCAACTAGACTCATATGCAACGAGTGATGTAATTACAAATCAATCAAATTTAGGTATTTACATTGTAAAACCTGGAGATAGTTTATATAAAATTGCTTTAGAACATCATCTTACTTTAGAAGAACTTTATGCTTTAAATCCTGGTATAGAACCTCTTATTTTTCCAGGAGATGAAATTGTAGTATCTGAAACTGCATTTGAACAATTTAATAACACAAACACATTCGTAAATTATGAAACTAACTATATTCCAGTAGGATATAATAATGTATCAACTGATACATCCAACACTACTTATGATAATTATAACAGTGAATCAACTGATACATACTCTGTGCTAAACGCCTATAATGGTCTAAGAAGTGTATCTAACTCAGGTAATTTATACACTACTGGCCAATGTACTTATTATGCATTCGATCGTCGCGCTGAGCTAGGAAAACCTATTGGAAGTCTATGGGGCAACGCTAGTAACTGGGTATATTCAGCTAATCAGGCTGGCTTTAATGTAGATCACACACCTGAGGTTGGTGCTGTATTCCAAAGTGGTTCGGGGCAAAATGGAGCTGGCGCTTATGGACATGTTGGCGTCGTTGAATCAATCAATTCTAATGGTTCTGTAACTGTTTCGGAAATGAACTGGAATGGTGGCGTTAACGTAAAATCTTACAGAACTATTAGCAATCCTAATGTATATAATTACATTCACTAAATGACTATTTATATTCAAGGTGTGAATGAACTTCGCGTATAACTGTCTCTTATGTTATATAAACGTTCTAGACAATTAAATTGAAAATTATGTTGGTAGAACAACTTCTTCATATATATCAACATGTTTTATCCATAAGTTACGTATTAGAGTAGAATAGTGAGTTCAAAATGAATTCATTATTCTACTTTTTCTTTTATAATAAAATAGAAATGATTTACATGATAATTTACTTTCAATAATAATATTGATTGATATAATAACAATAAGAATATAGACTAATTTTAATATTAAGGAGGTGTCTTATTATGGGAATGCATCAATATTTTAAAAGACTATCAGATTTAGAAAAATTAATAAGATTACCAGGTAAATTTAAATATTTTGAACATAATGTTGCTGCTCATTCTTTTAAAGTAACTAAAATTGCGCAATATTTAGCTACTGTCGAAGAATATCATGGAAATAAAATCGATTGGAAGAGTCTCTATGAAAAGTCACTCAACCACGACTTTGCTGAAGTGTTTACAGGTGATATCAAAACACCGGTAAAATACGCAAGTAAGGAATTAAAACATTTATTCTCCCAAGTTGAAGAAGAAATGGTAGATACGTTTATCAAAGAGGAGATACCGACACAATATCAGCACGTGTATCGTGAACGTTTACAAGAAGGTAAGGATGATTCTCTAGAAGGTCAAATTCTATCTGTTGCTGATAAAATTGATTTATTGTATGAAACATTTGGAGAAATACAAAAACGTAATCCTGAGCCACTATTTTTTGAAATATATGAAATGAGTTTAGAAACTATTATACAATTTGATCACTTAGAATCTGTAAAAGATTTTATTGAAAATGTAATACCTGAAATGCTCACAGAAAACTTTATTCCTCGAACTGAATTACGTGAAACAACAATGTCAATTCTAAGCAGAAGAAATGGGTGACGATAATGATTTGGTATGTTTGTGCGGCCTTCTTTCCTTGTATATTAGTTGTGCTGTTTAGTGTGGTGACTAGAAGTAAATGGATTGGTACATTAGTCACATTGATAATAATAGGTGCATCAGTTTATAAAGGATTCTTTCACAACGAATGGATTATTTTTATAGATGTGACAAGTTTATTAGCTGGTTATTTAATAATTGATCAACTTGAATTTCATAAGAACCAAAATGATTCTTAAGATGTATTTATGCAAACAAAAATTTTGAAGTATTTGTTTTTTTGATTTATTATTACTTTAAACTGTAATTATAGTGATTATGATTTAATTTAAAAATTGTTGGATTATTATTTATTGTTCATTTTTCACTTTAAATTAATGTTTATATTATTTTGAATATTAAGTGATTCATGGTGTAAACATTAATAACTAAATATTAATTAGTAAATATTTTAATTGCTAGAACATAATAATTGATACATTGTGAATATAAAAGCGAAAGATTTTGAAGTACAGTGTGTATATAATATGTATTTGATCGTACTTTTTAAAAAAACATCGCACAGCATACATTACTGATAAATAAAGCTCTAAGACAATTTCTTGCATTAGAAATCATCTTAGAGCTCTTGTTTTAGAATAAGCATTAAAAATGTTAAATTTCACAAGCGAACAAATGTTTGTATTGTTCTTTTAGAATTTGTTAAAATAGAAAATGATATTCATGAAAAAGTAATTGATACGAGATGTGTAAAATCTTTATAAATGATTACAATAATAGGAGGCGTATTTTGGAATGGTAGAACATGTTCCATTTAAGTTAAAGTCTGAATTTGAGCCACAAGGTGATCAGCCACAAGCGATACAAAAAATTGTGGATGGCGTAAATGAAGGGAAACGTCATCAAACCTTATTAGGTGCAACTGGGACAGGTAAAACTTTTACTATGAGTAACGTAATTAAAGAGGTTGGTAAACCTACACTTATTATTGCACATAACAAGACATTAGCAGGTCAACTATATAGTGAATTTAAAGAATTTTTCCCAGAAAATAGAGTTGAATATTTCGTTAGTTATTACGACTACTATCAACCTGAAGCATATGTGCCTTCAACAGATACCTTTATTGAAAAAGACGCCTCCATTAACGATGAAATTGACCAACTACGACATTCTGCTACAAGTTCTTTATTTGAACGTGATGATGTCATTATTATTGCAAGTGTTAGTTGTATCTATGGTTTAGGTAATCCTGAAGAATATAAAAATTTGGTTGTTAGTGTACGTGTTGGTATGGAGATGGAACGAAGCGAATTGTTGAGAAAGTTAGTTGATGTACAATACTCACGTAATGACATAGATTTTCAACGTGGTACATTTAGAGTGCGTGGGGATGTTGTTGAAATATTCCCGGCTTCTAGAGAAGAAATGTGTATTCGCGTAGAATTTTTTGGTGATGAAATTGATCGTATCAGAGAGGTTAACTATTTAACTGGGGAAGTAATTCGAGAACGTGAGCATTTTACAATTTTCCCAGCTTCGCACTTCGTTACTCGTGAAGAGAAAATGAAAGTAGCTATTCAACGAATCGAAAAAGAATTAGAAGAGAGACTAAAAGAATTACGTGATGAGAATAAATTATTAGAAGCACAAAGGTTAGAACAACGTACTAACTATGATTTAGAAATGATGAGAGAAATGGGCTTTTGTTCAGGTATTGAAAACTATTCTGTTCACTTAACTTTAAGACCATTAGGTTCAACACCATATACATTACTTGATTATTTTGGAGACGATTGGCTTGTCATGATTGATGAGTCACACGTTACGTTACCTCAAATTCGTGGTATGTACAATGGGGATAGAGCTCGTAAACAAGTATTAATAGACCATGGATTTCGTTTGCCAAGTGCGTTGGATAACCGACCATTAAAATTTGAAGAATTTGAAGAAAAAACAAAACAACTTGTTTATGTTTCAGCTACACCAGGCCCATATGAGTTAGAACATACAGATGAAATGGTTGAACAAATTATACGACCTACTGGTTTACTTGATCCTAAAATTGATGTGCGTCCAACTGAGAATCAAATCGATGATCTTTTAAGTGAAATCCAAGATCGCGTTGACAAAGATGAGCGTGTACTTGTGACAACACTTACTAAAAAAATGAGTGAAGATTTAACTACATATATGAAAGAAGCCGGGATTAAAGTTAATTATTTACACTCAGAAATTAAAACATTAGAACGAATAGAAATTATTCGAGATTTACGTATGGGTACTTACGACGCAATAGTTGGGATCAATCTGCTGAGAGAGGGGATAGATATACCTGAAGTATCTTTGGTTGTAATTTTAGATGCGGATAAGGAAGGCTTCTTACGTTCTGATAGATCTCTTATTCAAACTATTGGGCGTGCAGCACGTAATGACAAAGGAGAAGTCATTATGTATGCGGATAAAATTACAGATTCCATGCAATATGCGATTGATGAAACACAAAGACGTAGAGAAATACAAATTGCCCATAACAAAGAACATGGCATCACGCCGAAAACAATTAATAAAAAGATTCACGACGTCATTAGTGCTACTGTGGAGAGCGATGAAACAAATCAACAACAACAAACTGAATTACCTAAGAAAATGACAAAGAAAGAACGTCAAAAAACAATAGAAAATATAGAAAAAGAAATGAAAAAAGCAGCCAAAGATTTAGATTTCGAAAAAGCTACAGAGTTAAGAGATATGTTATTTGAATTAAAAGCAGAAGGGTGACGATTAAATGAAAGGACCGTCAATTGTAGTAAAAGGTGCGCGAGCACATAATTTAAAAGGAGTAGATATTGAATTACCTAAAAACAAGTTGATTGTCATGACTGGACTTTCAGGCTCAGGTAAGTCTTCGTTAGCGTTTGATACTATTTATGCTGAAGGTCAACGACGTTATGTGGAATCGTTAAGTGCATATGCACGACAATTTTTAGGACAAATGGACAAACCTGATGTAGATACCATTGAAGGTTTGTCACCGGCAATATCTATTGATCAGAAGACGACAAGTAAAAACCCACGTTCTACCGTTGCCACTGTGACTGAAATCTATGATTATATTCGATTATTATATGCGCGTGTCGGTAAACCGTACTGTCCTTATCACGGTATAGAAATTGAATCACAAACTGTTCAACAAATGGTTGATCGTATTTTAGAATTGGAAGAACGTACAAAAATTCAATTACTTGCACCAGTCATTTCACATAGAAAAGGAAGTCATGAAAAGTTAATTGAAGATATAGGTAAGAAAGGATATGTGCGTTTACGTGTTGATGATGAAATCGTCGATGTAAATGAAGTGCCTCAATTGGATAAAAATAAAAATCACACAATTGAAGTTGTTGTTGATAGACTTGTAGTTAAAGACGGCATTGAGACGCGTCTAGCGGACTCTATTGAGACAGCACTTGAACTTGCTGAAGGTAATTTAACAGTTGACGTTATTGATGGAGAGGAACTTAAATTCTCTGAGAACCACGCATGTCCAATTTGTGGTTTCTCTATTGGTGAATTAGAACCTAGAATGTTTAGTTTCAATAGTCCGTTTGGTGCGTGTCCAACTTGTGATGGTTTAGGTCAAAAACTAAAAGTAGACCTAGATTTAGTCATTCCAGATAAAAATAAAACTTTAAATGAAGGCGCAATTGAACCATGGGAACCAACAAGTTCCGATTTTTATCCAACTTTATTAAAACGTGTATGTGAAGTCTACAAAATTAATATGGATAAGCCATATAAAAAATTGACTGATAGACAAAAAAACATACTTATGAATGGTTCTGGAGAAAAAGAAATTGAATTTACATTTACGCAACGAAATGGTGGTACTCGTAAACGTAAAATGGTTTTTGAAGGTGTGGTACCTAATATTGACCGTCGATACCATGAATCTCCCTCTGAATATACACGCGAAATGATGAGTAAATACATGACAGAGTTACCGTGTGAAACTTGTCATGGCAAACGTTTAAGCAAAGAAGCGTTATCTGTATATGTAGGCGACTATAATATAGGTGAAGTCGTTGAATATTCAATTAAAAATGCACTTTATTATTTCGAAAACTTAAAATTAAGCGATCAAGATAAATCGATTGCAGATCAAATTTTAAAAGAGATTATTTCAAGATTATCATTTTTAAATAATGTTGGTTTGGAATATTTGACCTTAGATCGTTCATCCGGAACTTTATCTGGAGGGGAAGCACAACGTATTCGTTTAGCAACACAAATTGGTTCACGATTAACCGGAGTACTGTATGTTTTAGATGAACCTTCAATTGGATTACATCAAAGAGATAATGATAGATTAATTAATACTTTAAAAGAAATGCGTGATTTAGGTAATACACTCATTGTCGTTGAACATGATGATGATACAATGAGAGCAGCTGATTATTTAGTTGATGTGGGTCCGGGAGCCGGTAACCACGGTGGAGAGGTTGTCTCAAGTGGCACCCCTAATAAAGTAATGAAAGATAAAAAGTCCTTAACGGGTCAATATTTAAGTGGAAAAAAACGAATAGAAGTCCCTGAATACAGACGCGAAATCACCGATAGAAAGATTCAAATTAAAGGTGCTAAAAGTAATAATTTAAAAAATGTAAATGTAGACTTCCCACTATCCGTCTTAACTGTAGTTACAGGTGTGTCAGGTTCTGGTAAAAGTTCACTCGTCAATGAAATTTTATATAAAGCATTAGCTCAAAAAATTAATAAATCTAAAGTGAAACCTGGGAATTTTGATGAAATCAAAGGAATCGATCAATTAGATAAAATCATTGATATTGATCAATCGCCAATAGGTAGAACTCCACGTTCTAACCCAGCCACATACACGGGTGTCTTTGATGACATAAGAGATGTCTTTGCACAAACGAATGAAGCCAAAATACGAGGTTATCAAAAAGGTAGATTTAGTTTTAATGTCAAAGGTGGACGATGTGAAGCTTGTAAAGGTGATGGAATTATAAAAATTGAAATGCATTTTTTACCAGATGTCTATGTACCTTGTGAAGTGTGTGATGGTAAACGCTATAATCGTGAGACTCTAGAGGTAACATACAAAGGAAAAAATATTGCGGATGTGTTAGAAATGACTGTTGAAGAAGCTACGCATTTCTTTGAAAATATCCCTAAGATTAAGCGTAAATTACAAACACTTGTAGATGTTGGGTTGGGGTACATTACTTTAGGTCAACAAGCTACTACATTATCTGGTGGTGAAGCGCAACGTGTAAAACTCGCATCAGAATTGCACAAGCGTTCAACGGGGCGTTCTATTTATATTCTTGATGAACCAACTACAGGATTACATGTTGATGATATAAGTCGTTTGTTAAAGGTATTGAATCGTATAGTGGAAAATGGTGATACGGTCGTTATTATCGAACACAATCTTGATGTTATTAAAACGGCAGATCATATTATTGATTTAGGTCCAGAAGGCGGTGAAGGTGGAGGAACAATCATCGCAACTGGTACACCTGAAGAAATCGCTCAAAATAAAGAATCTTACACTGGTCAATACTTAAAACCAGTATTAGAGAGAGACAGAGTTGAATAGTAAGATGTATGACTAGTAATAAAATGATAGATTAACTTAAAAAGCTCTAAGATGACTTTTACACAAAGAATCTTAGAGCTTTATATATCAAATTAATTTCATTAATTTGAGCATAAATCATCAAATAGTTATTTGAATTTCGATTTAGATTGTTATTTAAGGTATATTTTTTAACTCAATCAATCAACTACTCAATTGTATAATGGAAAAAATCTAGTTTGTCTCAAAACAGTAATGATTTAAGAAACTTTTAAAATTTTAAATCATCATTTTAATATAAAACATGAGTTGATTTTTGATATGATAATAGAAAAGGAAGATACGAATGGCTTATGAAATTTGAGGTGAATGCATGTTAACAACAGATAGATTAGTTAATACGTTAAATTTAGAATTACTTACTGGTGAAGAAGGTTTAGATAGACCAATTAAAAACACAGATATTTCACGTCCAGGTTTAGAAATGGCTGGATATTTTTCACATTATGCTTCAGACCGTATTCAATTATTAGGGACAACGGAGTTATCATTTTATAATTTACTTCCAGATGAAGAGAAAAAAGGAAGAATGAGAAAGTTATGCCGACCTGAAACTCCAGCGATTATTGTTACACGTGGGTTAGAACCACCAGAAGAACTCATACGTGCATCTCAAGAAACGCATACACCAATTATTGTTGCGAAAGATGCCACAACGAGCTTAATGAGTAGGTTAACGACATTTCTCGAACATGAACTCGCGAAAACCACTTCTTTGCACGGTGTACTTGTTGATGTTTACGGAGTAGGTGTACTAATTACAGGAGATTCTGGCATTGGAAAAAGTGAAACTGCATTAGAATTAGTCAAACGTGGTCATAGATTAGTGGCTGATGATAATGTAGAAATCAAAGAAATTACTAAGGATGAACTTGTTGGAAAACCTCCTAAACTTATCGAACATTTGCTAGAGATTCGTGGTCTCGGTATCATTAATGTTATGACTTTATTTGGAGCAGGATCAATATTAACTGAAAAACAAATTCGATTAAATATTAATTTAGAAAATTGGAATAAGAATAAGTTATACGATCGTGTAGGTCTTAATGAAGAAACATTGAAGATTCTTGATACGGAAATCACTAAAAAAACGATACCAGTTAGACCAGGGCGTAATGTAGCAGTAATTATTGAAGTAGCGGCTATGAATTATCGTCTTAATATCATGGGTATTAATACAGCAGTTGAATTTAATGAGAGACTCAATGAAGAAATCGTTCGAAATAGTCATAAAAGTGAGGAGTAACACAAATGAATATAACATTAGGATATATCGATCCTGTTGCCTTTAGCTTGGGACCAATCCAAGTTCGATGGTATGGAATTATTATTGCTTGTGGTATCTTACTTGGATATTTCATTGCACAAGAAGCATTGAAACAGGTTGGATTACATAAAGACACTTTAATCGATATAATATTTTATAGCGCGATTGTTGGATTCATAGTTGCGAGAATATACTTTGTTACATTTCAATGGCCATATTACATGAATCACTTGAGTGAGATACCAAAAATTTGGCATGGTGGTATAGCCATACATGGCGGTTTAATTGGTGGACTTATCACTGGGATTATTGTTTGTAAAATCAAAAATCTACATCCGTTTCAAATAGGAGATATTGTGGCACCAAGTATTATTTTAGCTCAAGGGATAGGACGCTGGGGGAACTTTATGAATCATGAAGCGCATGGAGGTCCAGTATCTAGAGCTTTTCTAGAACATTTACATTTGCCAGACTTTATTATTAGAAATATGTATATTGAAGGTCAATATTATCACCCGACATTTCTATATGAGTCAATTTGGGATGTGATAGGTTTTGTCATTTTAATTACTTTAAGGAAACGTCTAAAACTTGGAGAGACATTCTTTGGTTATCTTATTTGGTATTCTGTAGGACGCTTCTTCGTTGAGGCGATGAGAACCGATAGTTTGATGCTTACGAGTCATATACGTGTCGCGCAACTTGTTTCTGTCGTGCTTATTATGATTAGTGTGATATTCGTAATTTATAGAAGAGTTAAACATCAACCAATAAAATATGAAAATTCAGGACCATTAACATGGCCGATTAAAAAGGCTAAGTGATTATTTTGAGACGATTAAGTAAAGAGAAGTATCATCAAGTGAATCCTTTATGGCATATATATAGAAAAATTAAATTCGTAAAAGTGCTAAAGCAAACGGTGGTTATAGAAATTGCAAGATTTGTTCCTAGTATGAAACTTAAAAATAAAATATATAAAAAGCTTTTAAAAATGGATGTCGGGAATCATGCTTCATTTGCATATAAAGTGTTGCCTGATTTGTTTTATCCAGAATACATTTCGGTTGGCAAGAATACAGTCATTGGTTATAATACAACAATATTAACTCACGAAGTTCTTGTTGATGAGTGGAGAGTGGGAAAAGTCATTATAGGCGATTACACTTTAATAGGTGCAAATACGACAATATTACCAGGGATAACTATAGGAAATCATGTTAAAATTGGTGCGGGTACGGTTGTGTCTAAAGATGTTCCCGATTACAGTTTTGCATTTGGTAATCCTATGCAAATACAATTAGATTCAGGAGGTGACAATGAATGGCACAAAAAGAAAATAACATCATTCCAATGATTTTTGATGAGACTTTTTACCGTAAAATGGCTACCCAAAAGTGGCAACAACAAGATTACAAGAAGGCGGCAGAATATTATGAAAAAGTGCTTGAGTTGTCACCTGAGGATTTTGATATTCAACAACACTATGCGCAATGTTTAGTTAAATTAAATATCGGCAAAAAAGCAGAGCATCTTTTTTATGAGAATATTGTTAAAGACTTTCATGTAGAAGAAAGCTTCTATGAACTAAGTCAATTGAATATAGAATTAAACGAGCCAAACAAGGCATTCTTGTTTGGTATTAATTATGTAATATTGTCAGATGATAAAGATTTTAGAGAAATGCTTGAAAAAACATTCGAAGTCACGTATACAAGTGAACAAAAAATTGAATTAGAAGCACAATTGTTTTCAACACAACTTTTATTTCAATTTCTCTTTTCGCAAGGTAGGTTAGAAGAAGCCCGAACATTTATTTTGAATCAATCTTATGAGATACAACAGCATAGGGTGATTAGGAATTTACTTGCAATGTGTTATTTGTATCTAGGTGAGTATGATAGTGCCAAAGCAATGTTTGAAGAACTTTTAAAGGAAGATAATTCAGATGTGCATGCACTTTGTCACTACACATTATTACTTTATAATAAAAAGGAAACAGAAAAATATCAAAAATATCTTAAAATACTTAATAAAGTAGTACCACTAAATGACGACGAAACCTTTAAATTAGGAATTGTATTGAGTTATTTAAAACAGTATCGTGCTTCTCAGAATTTACTTTATCCACTTTATAAAAAAGGTAAATTTGTCTCTATTCAACTGTATAATGCATTGAGCTTCAATTTTTATTACCTAGGAAATAAAGACGAAAGTATTGAGATGTGGAACAAGCTCACTCAAATTTCTAAAGTTGATGTAGGTTATGCACCTTGGGTAATTGAGGAAAGTAAAACGGTATTTGAATCACGAGTGTTACCATTATTACTAGATGATAATAATCATTATCGACTTTACGGTATTTTTTTACTTCATCAATTAAATGGAAAAGAAATACTAATGACTGAAGATATTTGGTCAATTCTTGAATCAATGAATGACTATGAGAAACTTTATCTCACATATTTGGTACAAGGACTCACACTCAATAAATTAGATTTTATACACAGAGGTATGCAAAGGTTGTATAATTTTAAGCAATTCAAATATAACACGTCTTTATTTACAGATTGGATTAATCAAGCAGAAATGATTATAGCTGAAAATGTAGATTTAGTAGATGTCGATAGATATGTCGCTGCATTTGTTTACCTAACGTATTGTCGTTCTAGCCAACCATTCACCAAGAAGCAATTGATGGACGATTTTAATGTTTCTAGATACAAACTGAATAAAGCAATTGAATTTATATTGAGCATATAAATTTATGAAATGAAAAGTATGATATATAATGCGCATAATGATTAATAAGTAGGAGGCATTTAAAATGACTGAAGTAGATTTTGATGTAGCAATAATCGGTGCAGGTCCTGCCGGCATGACAGCAGCAGTATATGCATCACGTGCCAATTTAAAAACTGTCATGATTGAACGCGGTATGCCAGGCGGTCAAATGGCAAACACTGAAGAAGTAGAGAATTTTCCAGGATTTGAGATGATCACAGGCCCTGATTTATCTACTAAAATGTTTGAACATGCTAAAAAATTTGGTGCGGAATACCAATATGGCGATATTAAATCTGTTGAAGATAAAGGTGACTATAAAGTTATCAATTTAGGGAATAAAGAGATAACAGCACATGCAGTTATTATCTCAACTGGAGCGGAGTATAAAAAGATTGGCGTTCCTGGTGAACAAGAATTAGGAGGACGTGGAGTAAGTTATTGTGCGGTTTGTGATGGAGCATTCTTTAAAAATAAACGTCTTTTCGTAATTGGTGGTGGAGATTCAGCGGTAGAAGAAGGAACTTTCTTAACTAAATTTGCAGATAAAGTAACGATTGTTCATCGTAGAGATGAATTACGTGCACAAAACATCTTGCAAGAACGTGCCTTCAAAAATGATAAAGTTGACTTTATTTGGAGTCATACACTTAAGACAATTAATGAAAAAGATGGTAAAGTTGGTTCAGTTACACTTGAATCAACTAAAGATGGTGCTGAACAGACTTATGATGCCGATGGTGTATTCATTTATATTGGAATGAAACCACTCACAGCGCCATTTAAAAATCTTGGTATTACAAATGACGCAGGATACATTGTCACACAAGATGACATGAGTACTAAAGTACGAGGTATTTTTGCTGCAGGTGACGTTCGTGATAAAGGATTACGTCAAATTGTTACTGCTACAGGAGATGGTAGTATTGCGGCGCAAAGTGCAGCTGATTATATTACAGAATTAAAAGATAATTAAAATTTAACTCATTTTACACATAGCTAGAACATTGTTTGCGTCTAAGTATCGTCATCAATGATTCTAGCTTTTTTAATTACAATATAAGTATGTTACTTTGCATATTTGAGTGTGATAAGATGAATTTAATATAATGATATTGATTGAAGATTATAATTGGCGGTGACTTAAGAAAATGGCAAGCAACGAAAAAGAAATGGGTAAAAGTGAATTGTTAGTTGTTACAGGTATGTCTGGAGCGGGTAAATCATTGGTGATTCAAAGTCTCGAAGATATGGGTTTTTTCTGTGTAGATAATTTACCACCTGTACTGTTACCTAAATTTGTAGAATTGATGGCTCAAGGAAATCCTTCATTGCAAAAAGTAGCAATTGCAATAGATTTAAGAGGTAAGGAATTATTTAAATCTCTAGTTAAAGAAATTGATATTATTAAAAGTCGCAATGACGTGATTTTAGATGTTATGTTTTTGGAAGCTAAAACAGAAAAAATTATTTCACGTTATAAAGAATCAAGAAGAGCGCACCCACTAAATGAACAAGGACAAAGATCATTAATAGATGCAATAAATGAGGAACGTGAACATCTATCAGAAATCCGAAGTATCGCTAATTACGTGATTGATACAACAAAATTAAAACCTAAAGAATTAAAGCAACGCATTTCAAAGTTTTATTTAGATGAAAACTTTGAAACATTTACTATCAACGTGACAAGTTTTGGTTTCAAGCATGGTATACAAATGGATGCTGATTTAGTTTTTGATGTCAGATTTCTACCTAATCCATACTATGTAGAGGAATTGCGTCCATTTACTGGTTTAGATGAGCCAGTGTACAATTACGTTATGAAGTGGAAAGAAACTCAAATATTTTTTGATAAATTAACAGATTTACTAAAATATATGATTCCTGGCTACAAAAAAGAAGGTAAATCGCAATTGGTTATTGCTATAGGTTGTACGGGTGGACAACATCGATCAGTCGCATTAGCTAAACGTTTAGCTGAATATCTTAATGAGATTTTTGAATATAATGTTTATGTGCATCATAGAGATGCGCATATTGAAAGTGGAGAGAGATAATGAAACAAATGAATGTAGTACTTATTGGTGGTGGCACTGGACTTTCTGTCCTTGCTAGAGGCCTTAGAGAATTTCCAATAGACATTACTGCCATCGTTACTGTAGCGGACAATGGTGGGAGCACGGGGAAAATTAGAGATGTCATGGATATTCCAGCGCCTGGTGATATTCGTAATGTCATTGCTGCTTTAAGTGACTCGGAATCGATATTAACTCAATTGTTCCAGTACCGTTTTGGTGAAAATCAAGTAGATGGACATTCATTAGGTAATTTAGTTATTGCTGGAATGACTAATATTACCAATGACTTTGGGCACGCTATTAAAGAATTAAGCAAAGTTTTAAATATTAAAGGCCAAGTCATCCCTTCAACAAACACAAGTGTGCAACTCAACGCGGTGATGGAAGACGGTGAAATTGTACATGGAGAAACCAATATACCTAAAACACATAAAAAAATAAATCGGGTGTTTTTAGAGCCAAGTGATGTTGAACCAATGAATGAAGCGGTAGAAGCTTTAGAACAAGCAGATTTAATCGTCTTAGGTCCAGGTTCATTATATACAAGTGTTATATCAAATTTATGTGTCAAAGGCATTTCAGAAGCATTATTACGTACCTCTGCCCCAAAACTTTATGTATCTAATGTTATGACACAACCAGGCGAGACAGATAATTATGATGTTAAAGAGCATATTGATGCACTTACTCGACAAGTTGGTGAACCATTTATTGATTTTGTCATATGTAGCTCAGAATCATATAGTAAAGATGTTTTACAACGATATGAAGAAAAGAATTCAAAACCAGTAGCAGTACATAAAGAACAATTAAAAGATAGTGGAATTAGAGTTTTAACGGCGTCTAATTTAGTTGAAATATCTAATGAACACTATGTCAGACATAACACAAAAGTATTATCAAAAATGATTTATGAACTTGCCTTAGATTTAACAAGTACAATTCGCTTTACTCCTAGTGATAAAAAGAAATAATTATAAGCGAAATCGTAGTTTATGATATGATAACTTAAGTGTGTGTTTAGAATTAGAAAATAACTTTACACCTCATTGGCGATACTATAAACAAGAATAAAAAAAAAGGATTAGGAAGGATGAGTGTTCAATGAGCTTTGCATCAGATATGAAAAATGAACTAACACGCATAGAAGTTGACGAATCGAATGCTAAAGCAGAGCTCAGTGCATTAATTCGCATGAATGGCGCACTTAGTCTATCAAATCAACAGTTTGTAATTAATGTACAGACAGAAAATGCAACAACAGCTCGTCGAATATATTCTCTTATCAAACGTATATTTAATGTTGAAGTTGAAATTTTAGTTAGAAAAAAGATGAAATTGAAAAAAAACAATATTTATATATGTCGAACAAAGATGTTAGCGAAAGAAATACTAAATGATTTAGGTATTTTAAAAGAGGGAGTTTTTACTCACGATATTGATCCGGATATGATCAAAGATGATGAAATGAAAAGAAGTTATTTAAGAGGGGCTTTCTTAGCAGGTGGTTCTGTAAATAACCCTGAAACGTCTTCATATCATCTCGAAATTTTTTCACAATATGAAGATCATTCCGAAGGTCTTACTAAATTGATGAATAGTTATGAACTCAATGCGAAACATTTAGAACGTAAAAAAGGGAGTATTGCGTATCTTAAAGAAGCTGAAAAAATTTCCGACTTTCTTAGTTTGATAGGTGGCTATCAAGCATTACTAAAGTTTGAAGATGTAAGAATTGTCCGTGATATGCGTAATTCGGTTAACCGTCTCGTAAATTGTGAAACAGCAAATCTTAATAAAACTGTTAGCGCAGCAATGAAACAGGTAGAAAGTATACAATTAATTGATGAAGAGATTGGGCTTGAAAATTTACCTGATCGTTTGAGAGAAGTAGCGAAGCTCAGAGTAGAACATCAAGAAATATCTTTAAAAGAATTGGGTGAGATGGTTTCTACAGGGCCTATATCTAAATCAGGTATGAATCACCGTTTAAGAAAGTTGAATGAATTAGCGGATAAAATAAGAAATGGTGAACAAATTGAATTATAAAAAATGAGATTTTAAGACTGAGATTACAAATAATCTCAGACAGTAAAATCTCAACATTATTAAGTAACCCCCTCGAGAGGAATCGAACCTCTATTTTAAGAACCGGAATCTTATGTGTTATCCATTACACTACGAGGGGTAAATAGTGAAATAATCACATTTCTGTACGTCGTTCAATAATGACGGTACAATAAAAAACGATAATTATAGTTTACAAATGAAAAGGTTAAGCGTCAAATTGAAATTTTGATTAATAAGCTTAATCTTTGACCATTTTTGACTTTTAAGGTAAAATAATTTTAACAGTTATTATAAGGAGGAAAAATAAATGAATTTAATTCCTACAGTTATTGAAACAACTAACCGCGGTGAACGTGCGTATGATATATATTCACGTTTATTGAAAGACCGTATTATCATGCTAGGTTCTCAAATTGATGATAACGTAGCTAACTCTATTGTGTCACAATTATTATTCTTGCAAGCGCAAGATTCTGAAAAGGATATTTATTTATATATTAATTCACCAGGTGGCAGTGTAACTGCTGGATTTGCTATTTATGATACTATCCAGCATATCAAACCAGACGTACAAACAATCTGTATTGGTATGGCAGCGTCTATGGGTTCATTCTTGTTAGCAGCAGGTGCAAAAGGTAAACGATTTGCACTACCTAATGCTGAAGTTATGATTCACCAACCTTTAGGTGGTGCACAAGGACAAGCAACTGAAATTGAGATTGCAGCAAATCATATTTTAAAAACACGTGAAAAATTAAATCGTATTTTATCAGAACGTACAGGTCAATCTATTGAAAAAATTCAACAAGATACTGATCGCGACAACTTCTTAACAGCTGCAGAAGCTAAAGAATATGGATTAATTGATGAAGTAATGGAGCCAGAAAAATAATAAAATAAACGTTGCATGATTATTGATTAATACACAAAACCCTAGTAGACGAAAATGTATATTTTATCATTTGTCTACTAGGGTTTTTATTTTAAATAATATATGAATGTAAATTTAGAATGAAATGATTATTTTCTTTAAACCGATGAAATTTAACGTTTAGAATGTTTTGATGATTGATACATGGTATTCAATGTTGTTGATAATAAAATGATTCCAACTAATATAAATAATATTGACATTAATATCATTGATAACGTACGTTCAAATGCAAATATACCATTTGCAATTAATAAAACACTCGCAATGATTAATAATATATATGTTAATTGAGTATCTTTCATTTTATACCCCTTCTTCTTACGATGTAATTCTTAAGCTTTAATTAAATCATCTAAAGCATTTCTTAAATTATTATACTTAAACTCAAAACCTAGTGCATATAATTTATTTGGAAGTACTTTTTGTGTATCTAATATGACAGTAGACATCTGACCTAACACTGTACGGAGTATCAATTTAGGTGTCCACGTTTCATGTGGTTTATGCATCGCACGTGCTAATGTATAACCGAATAAATTTTGTCTTTCAGGAATAGGTGCAGTTAAATTAAATGGACCTTCAGCGTTATCGTGATTGATAGTAAATAAAATACCTCTAATTAAGTCATCTATATGAATCCATGAGTACCATTGTCTTCCAGAGCCGAGTTTTCCCCCAACATATAAATGATACGGAAGTTCCATCATTTCAAGAGCGCCACCATCGTCTGATAGAATAAGGCCGAATCGACCTAAAACGACACGTGTACCGAATTGCTTAAATTTATTCGCAAAACGTTCCCATTGGTATACAATTTCTGATAAGAAATCAAATGGAAGTGTTTGATATAACTCGGTATAACTTGTAAATAAATCTGGAGGGTAGTAGCCCATTGCACTTGCGTTAAATAAAACTTCTGGTTTGTGTTCACGTGTTTCAAAAAGTTCAAATAGTGTTTGCGTTGATTGAATACGACTAAGCATCATCGCTTGTTTGTGGGAAGGTGTCCAACGTTTATTCAACGTTGCACCAGCTAAATTAATAACAATATCTATGTCTGGTACTTGATGTTGCCATCCCTCTTTTGACCAGTTGATATACGTGATTTTGGGATGATTAGAAGTTTTATCCTGTCTGGTTAAAATTGTAATATGTGCATCGGTTTGTTTAATTTCATTGACTAAGTGTGAACCGACCATGCCAGTTCCACCAGTGATTAAATAGCGTTTCATAGTTTCACCTCGTCTGAAAATAAAAAGCTGTCATCTTATTGATAGTTATTATTATTATTCATATTTTATACATTTTTTAGCCAATAAGATGTCAAAGACTTTTTTTAATATGCATTTAAAATAAAAACAGATTAGTTATAATAAAATTGTACCTTCGATAATTAATTAAACATCTCTTAATTAGTATGAGTATACCCCATAATAAACTAACGAAGGTAAATTTTGACTCCCTTTAGTAGTGGATCCGTGCGAGCAACGTATGGATCCTTTTTTCTATTCTAAAATACATATACCCCTTTTAATAGTAAATACTTTATAAAAGATTAATTTTTAACATTGTTTATTCCGTAAAATAAAAGGTTAAATTGGTAATAAAATAAAGTATCTATGTTCTAACTATAAAAGTTTTTTTAAATAATTATAAACCAGTAAAAAAGAAGTTAAAACTAATTCTACTTTTTATACTTGTGAAATAGTTTCATTTTATATCATTATTTATTTTAAACTTTTTTAAAAGATGTTGTGAATCATTTTGCACAGGTAAATGTAATAGGTAAATCTAAGAACTCTCGTGTTAAGATTTGATTAAGTTATTTAAAAATGATGTTAATCAATCAGTATGATGTTATCATGTATGAGATAATTAAATATAAAGTTGTATTGATTGATTAAACTCAAATATCACTGTTATATAATCTCATTGAACTTTGTTATTTAATTATTCCCAAAGGATCTGTTAAAAATAATTTTAGGGAAATACTACTTTTAATTATTGAAAATAGTTGAGATTTGATTTTTTACAATGATTCAATAGTATTGTTTTTAAGATAAATTCGTGTTTAAGAATGAAAGAGAGGTAAACAAGATGAGCGGTATCTCCAAATTTATTAGTGCGATTGTAGTTTTGCTATTATTAATAGGTTTAGCATTTGGTATTTACTCATTTGTCGATAGTTCAAAAAAAGGCAACGAACGACTCAATGATAAAACAACACAGCAAGAAAAGAAAAAAGACGATAAAGATAAAAAGGAAAAAAAAGACAAAAAATCGGAGGAAGAAAAAAAGAATAATACACAACAAACGCAACAAGTTCCTCAAACTCAACAAACGCAGCAAACTGTTCAAACGCCACAAAGACCTACGACTCAAACTCCGGTGAAACAAAATCCACAAACAGGAGAAAAGAGAGCAAAAGAGCCAAAAACTGACGAAAGAAAAAAATCTAGACAAGACAGTTCAAATTCTAAAGAAAGCCCAAGTCAAAAAGATCAATCGCCAACACAACAAAAGCCACAACAAAATAAATCTAACCAGTCATCAGCAAATCGTCAAAGCACCCAAAATAAATCAAATCAAACACAGTCAACCAGACCACAAAACAATGGAAATAGTGGCAATCAAAATGCTAGTTCAGGACAAAATACACAAAAACAAAATAATAACAATCAAAATTCTCAAAGCTCAAAAAAGGATTAATAAGAAAGAACATAAAAATTTCTGTAAAGTTCATCTTGTGACTATTCCTAAAAACAGGTTTAAGGTCACTTCAGTAAGTCATGATTTGTTCATTTTAATCTTTATTAACTCGAGTTAACCCAGTGGGTGGGACTTCGAATTCAAAATGAATTCAGTCCCACCCTTTTTATATTTATATAATCCAAAAAATTAGTAATGAAAGTAAGAATGAAATAAGTGAAATAGTTAAACAGCCTAACATACAGCCGCATCCTGAATGAGTGCAACTATAAGAATAAGTTTGATTAAAAGTTTTTAAATTTTGATTATTTTGAGATGAATTTTTATTAAAATAATCATCTCTTTTATATCTATCATCACTCGGATCTATAACTTCGATTTTTTCGTCAGAATGATTATAATTCGACATT
Source organism: Staphylococcus sp. HMSC065D05 (assembly GCF_001813195.1). Taxonomy (NCBI): domain Bacteria; kingdom Bacillati; phylum Bacillota; class Bacilli; order Caryophanales; family Staphylococcaceae; genus Staphylococcus; species Staphylococcus sp. HMSC065D05. Next base: position 13,441 of record NZ_KV811735.1, on the reverse strand, counting down.
GTTTTACCTCACTCTAGTTTTATTCATATTTAAATTATAGTTAATCATAACAACTAAATAAAACAAATGTATGAATAAAATTTAATTTGGGTAGAGTAATTTAAACAGCGAAGATTAATTAAATTACTATACAAGAATGAGGCCTATACTTTGTTTGTAATCGTTTTCCTGCAAACTTTTATAATTTAACTTAGAAAATGAGTGAATTCACTTGCAATTTATAATACGTAATAGTAGTATTGCAAGTGTAAAGAGGTTAGATTTTGTCCCAGGCGGGACTTAAAAAGTCAAAGCTTAGTTATGATTGCCTCTCAGGTACCTTTGTTACAAAGATATAAGGAGGAAGGTAGTAGTGAAAGACTTAATTAAAGTTCAACAAAAGCTTATACCTGATCTTATTGATAAGATGTATAGACGCTTTTATATTTTATCTACTATCTCTCAAAATCAACCTGTAGGAAGACGAAGTCTAAGTGAACATATGGATATGACTGAGAGAGTATTACGGTCGGAAACAGATATGTTAAAGAAGCAAGAATTAATTCGTGTCAAGCCTACGGGAATGGAAATTACTAATGAAGGTACTGAAGTATTAGCACAACTAGGTGAATACTTTAACGTTTATAGCGATGACCATAAATTGGCTAGAGCTATCAAAGATAAATTTCATATTAAAGATGTACATGTCATTCCAGGAGATTCCGATTCTAACCGAACTGTAAAACGTGAAATGGGTCAACAGGCTGGGCAACTTTTAGAAGGTATACTTTATGAAGATGCTATTGTATCTGTAACTGGTGGTTCAACAATGGCGTGCGTGAGTGAGTCGATACATTTATTACCTTTTAACGTATTCTTTGTTCCAGCTAGAGGTGGACTTGGAGAAAATGTCGTTTATCAAGCGAATACAATCGCTTCGAGTATGGCCCAACAAGCTGGTGGTTATTACACAACACTCTATGTCCCAGACAACGTGAGTGAGTCCACATACGATACGTTAATGTTGGAACCTTCTGTCATGCATACACTGGATAAAATCAAGCAAGCTAATATTACAATACACGGCATTGGTGATGCGCTGAAGATGGCGCATCGACGTCAATCATCTCAAGATGTGATTGATAACCTTCAACATCATCAAGCCGTTGGAGAAGCTTTTGGATATTATTTTGACGCTCAGGGTCAAATAGTTCATAAGGTCAAAACGATTGGCCTTCAACTAGAGAATCTTGAGAACAAAGAGTTTATTTTTGCGGTTGCTGGTGGACAATCAAAAGGAGAAGCTATTAAAGCTTATCTTTCAATTGCACCGGAAAACACTGTATTGATTACAGATGAAGCCGCAGCAAAAGTCATTTTACAATAGTAATAAAAAGTTTAATACTTTTTAAATATCATTTTAAAGGAGGCCATTATAATGGCAATTAAAGTAGCAATTAATGGTTTTGGTAGAATTGGTCGTTTAGCATTCAGAAGAATTCAAGATGTAGAAGGTCTTGAAGTAGTTGCAGTTAACGACTTAACAGATGACGATATGTTAGCTCATTTATTAAAATACGATACTATGCAAGGTCGTTTCACTGGAGAAGTTGAAGTTATCGAAGGTGGATTCCGTGTTAACGGTAAAGAAATTAAATCATTCGATGAACCAGATGCTGGTAAATTACCATGGGGCGATTTAGATATCGACGTAGTATTAGAATGTACTGGTTTCTATACTGATAAAGAAAAAGCACAAGCTCACATCGATGCAGGTGCTAAAAAAGTATTAATCTCAGCTCCAGCTAAAGGTGATGTAAAAACAATCGTATTCAACACTAACCATGACACATTAGACGGTTCAGAAACAGTTGTTTCAGGTGCTTCTTGTACTACTAACTCATTAGCACCAGTTGCAAAAGTTTTAAGTGATGAATTCGGTTTAGTTGAAGGTTTCATGACTACAATTCACGCTTACACTGGTGACCAAAATACACAAGACGCACCTCACAGAAAAGGTGACAAACGTCGTGCACGTGCAGCAGCAGAAAATATTATCCCTAACTCAACAGGTGCTGCTAAAGCTATCGGTAAAGTTATTCCAGAAATCGATGGTAAATTAGACGGTGGAGCACAACGTGTTCCAGTTGCTACTGGTTCTTTAACTGAATTAACTGTAGTATTAGACAAACAAGATGTAACTGTTGACCAAGTTAACAGTGCTATGAAACAAGCTTCAGACGAATCATTCGGTTACACTGAAGACGAAATCGTATCTTCTGATATCGTTGGTATGACTTACGGTTCATTATTCGATGCGACTCAAACTCGTGTTATGACTGTTGGAGATCGTCAATTAGTTAAAGTTGCAGCTTGGTACGACAATGAAATGTCTTACACTGCTCAATTAGTACGTACATTAGCTCACTTAGCTGAACTTTCTAAATAATTGAAGCTTAACGGATAAGCACGTTATTTAAAGTTATAGCGTGAAGAGTGTAAAGCTCTTCTATACGTTCATAATTTGACTAGTGCTCTGTACTGTTTAATTAGATATATAAGCTTATGAGTAAGCGGGGAGCACATACGCTTCTCCGCTTATTTTTATATAAAGTTTTCCTATACGAAGGAGGAAATAGATAATGGCTAAAAAAATCGTTTCAGACTTAGATTTAAAAGGTAAAGTTGTTCTTGAGCGCGCTGATTTTAACGTTCCAATTAAAGATGGTGAAATCACTAATGACAACAGAATTGTTCAAGCATTACCAACAATCAAATACATTATTGAACAAGGTGGTAAATTAGTTTTATTCTCTCACTTAGGTAAAGTTAAAGAAGAAAGTGATAAAGAAGGACTTTCACTTAAGCCTGTTGCTGAAAACTTATCTAAGCAATTAGGTAAAGAAGTTATATTCGTTCCTGAAACACGTGGCGAAAAACTTGAAACAGCAATTGAAAACTTAAATGAAGGCGATGTTTTATTAGTTGAAAATACACGTTTCGAAGATTTAGATGGTAAAAAAGAGTCTAAAAATGATCCTGAATTAGGTAAATATTGGGCGTCATTAGGTGATGTATTTGTTAATGATGCATTCGGTACAGCGCATCGTGAACATGCGTCAAATGTAGGTATTTCTACTCATTTAGAAACAGCAGCCGGTTATTTAATGGAAAAAGAAATTAAATTTATTGGTGGCGTAGTGAATGATCCACAAAAACCGGTAGTTGCTATTTTAGGTGGCGCTAAAGTTTCAGATAAAATTAATGTTATCAAAAATTTAGTTAATATCGCAGATAAAATCTTAATCGGTGGCGGTATGGCTTATACGTTTATTAAAGCGCAAGGTAAGGAAATAGGTCTTTCATTATTGGAAGAAGATAAAATTGATTTTGCTAAAGACTTGTTAGAGAATAATGGCGATCAAATAGTATTACCTGTAGATTGTAAAATCGCTAAAGAATTTTCTAATGATGCAAAAATCACTGAAGTATCTATCAATGAAATCCCCTCAGATCAAGAAGCAATGGATATTGGGCCTAAAACAGTAGAATTATTTAATAAAGAATTACAAGGTGCACATACTGTAGTATGGAATGGACCTATGGGTGTATTTGAATTTAGTAATTTTGCTAAAGGTACAATCGGTGTATGTGAGTCTATTGCTAAATTGGAAGACGCTACTACTATTATTGGTGGTGGTGACTCTGCTGCAGCAGCAATTTCATTAGGTTTCGAAGATGACTTCACACATATCTCTACTGGTGGAGGAGCATCATTAGAATACTTAGAAGGTAAAGAATTACCTGGTATAAAAGCTATTAATGATAAATAAGTTTTTAAATACTTTGATGTGGGAATAAAACAAGAGAAAGTTATTTTTGCTTTCAATGTTTATTTCGAAATAAGCAAGTATTTGGATAAAAGCTTACAAATTTAACACTAAAAATTAAGGAGTGTAATGAATGAGAACACCAATTATAGCCGGAAACTGGAAAATGAATAAAACAGTTCAAGAAGCTAAAGACTTTGTAAACGAATTACCAACATTACCTGATCCTAAAGAAGTAGAATCAGTTATTTGTGCACCAACAATCCAATTAGACGCTTTAGTAACAGCTGTTAAAGATGGTAAAGCAAAAGGGTTAAAAATTGGGGCACAAAACGCTTACTTTGAAGAAAGTGGTGCTTATACTGGAGAAACTTCACCAGTAGCATTATCTGAATTAGGTGTTAAATATGTAGTGATTGGTCACTCAGAGCGTCGTGACTATTTCCACGAAACTGACGAAGAAGTAAACAAAAAAGCGCATGCTATCTTCAATCACGGTATGACACCTATTATTTGTGTAGGTGAATCTGATGAAGAACGTGAAGCTGGTAAAGCAAATGAAATCGTAGGTAATCAAGTGAAAAAAGCTGTCGAAGGTTTATCAGATGATCAACTTAAAGAAGTTGTTATTGCATATGAACCAATTTGGGCTATCGGTACTGGTAAGTCATCTACATCTGAAGATGCAAATGAAATGTGTGCTCACGTACGTCAAACATTAGCTGACTTATCTAGTCAAGAGGTTGCTGACGCTACACGTATTCAATATGGTGGTAGTGTTAAACCTAATAACATTAAAGAATATATGGCTCAATCAGATATCGATGGTGCTCTAGTAGGTGGCGCATCATTAAAAGTTGAAGATTTCGTACAATTGTTAGAAGGTGCAAAATAATTATGGCAAAACAACCAACTGCCTTAATCATCTTAGATGGTTTTGCAAATCGTGAAAGTGAACATGGCAATGCAGTTAAGCAAGCACACAAACCTAATTTTGATCGATATTATGAAAAATATCCTACAACACAAATAGAAGCAAGTGGCTTAGATGTAGGTCTTCCTGAAGGTCAAATGGGTAACTCTGAAGTAGGACATATGAATATTGGTGCAGGACGCATCGTATATCAAAGTTTAACTCGTATTAATAAATCGATTGAAGACGGAGAATTCTTCGATAATACTGTATTAAATAACGCTGTTAAACATGTTAAAGACAATGACTCTGCACTTCATGTATTCGGATTGCTTTCTGATGGTGGTGTACACAGTCATTATAAGCATCTATTTGCTATTTTAGAATTAGCTAAAAAGCAAGGAATAGATAAAGTATATGTCCACGCATTTTTAGATGGTCGTGATGTTGATCAAAAATCTGCTTTGAAATATATAGAGGAAACTGAAGATAAATTTAAGGAATTAGGTGTAGGTCAATTCGCTTCGGTTTCAGGACGTTATTATGCTATGGATCGTGACAAGCGTTGGGATCGTGAGGAACGTGCATATAATGCTATTCGTAACTTTGAAGGTCCTACATTTACTTCAGCTAAAGCAGGCGTTGAAGCTAATTACAAAAATGATGTGACTGATGAATTCGTCGAACCGTTTATAGTTGAGGGCCAAAATGATGGTGTGAACGACGGTGACGCAGTAATCTTCTATAATTTCCGTCCAGATAGAGCAGCTCAACTTTCAGAAATCTTTACTAATAAAGCGTTTGATGGATTTAAAGTTGAACAAGTGGACAACTTATTCTACGCTACATTCACGAAATATAATGACAATGTAGATGCTGAAATTGTATTTGAAAAAGTTGACTTAAATAATACAATCGGTGAAGTTGCTCAAGATAATGGCTTGAAACAATTACGTATCGCTGAAACTGAAAAGTATCCACATGTGACATACTTTATGAGTGGTGGACGAAATGAAGAATTTGAAGGAGAACGTCGTAGACTCATCGATTCTCCTAAAGTAGCGACTTACGATTTGAAACCTGAGATGAGTGCATATGAAGTTAAAGATGCATTATTAGAAGAGTTAGATAAAGGTGACTTAGATTTAATTCTATTGAACTTTGCTAACCCAGATATGGTTGGACATAGTGGTATGCTAGAACCAACAATTAAAGCAATCGAAGCAGTAGATGAGTGTCTTGGTGAAGTCGTTGACAAAATTATTGATATGGGTGGTCATGCCATCATCACTGCAGATCACGGTAACTCAGATCAAGTGTTAACTGATGACGACCAACCTATGACGACACACACAACTAATCCTGTTCCAGTTATTGTAACTAAAGACGGTGTTACATTAAGAGAAACTGGACGCTTAGGAGATTTAGCGCCGACATTATTAGATTTATTAAACGTTAAGCAACCATCTGAAATGACAGGTGAATCATTGATTAAAAATTAGTATAGATGCATTAAGGTTAAGAATTTACAGCAACGTATAGATGTTCAAATTTTCTTGATTTTATATGTATTATCATTTTATAAAAGTTTAGAAAAAGGCTATAATAGTCATATAATATAATTAAAGGAGATATTAAACATGCCAATTATTACAGATGTTTACGCTCGCGAAGTCTTAGACTCACGTGGTAACCCAACAGTTGAAGTTGAAGTATTAACTGAAAGCGGTGCTTTCGGACGTGCATTAGTACCTTCTGGTGCTTCTACTGGTGAACATGAAGCAGTTGAATTACGTGATGGAGATAAATCACGTTATTTAGGTAAAGGTGTGACTAAAGCGGTAGAAAATGTTAACGAAATGATCGCACCAGAAATCGTTGAAGGTGAATTTTCAGTTTTAGATCAAGTATCTATTGACAAAATGATGATTCAATTAGACGGTACACACAACAAAGGTAAATTAGGTGCAAATGCAATTTTAGGTGTTTCTATTGCCGTAGCTCGTGCAGCTGCTGATTTATTAGGTCAACCATTATATAAATATTTAGGTGGATTCAATGGTAAACAATTACCAGTGCCTATGATGAATATTGTTAATGGTGGTTCTCACTCAGATGCACCAATTGCTTTCCAAGAGTTCATGATTTTACCTGTAGGTGCAGAATCATTCAAAGAATCATTACGTTGGGGTGCGGAAATCTTCCATAACCTTAAATCAATCTTAAGTGAACGCGGTTTAGAAACTGCAGTAGGTGATGAAGGTGGTTTCGCTCCTAGATTTGAAGGTACTGAAGACGCTGTTGAAACTATTATTAAAGCTATCGAAAAAGCAGGATACAAACCAGGTGAAGATGTATTCTTAGGATTTGACTGTGCTTCTTCTGAATTCTACGAAAATGGTGTTTATGATTACACTAAATTCGAAGGTGAACACGGCGCTAAACGCAGTGCAGCAGAGCAAGTTGACTACTTAGAAGAATTAATTGGTAAATATCCAATCATCACTATTGAAGATGGTATGGATGAAAACGATTGGGAAGGTTGGAAACAATTAACTGATCGTATCGGTGATAAAGTTCAATTAGTTGGTGATGATTTATTCGTAACTAACACTGAAATTTTATCTAAAGGTATCGAACAAGGTATTGGTAACTCAATCTTAATCAAAGTAAACCAAATCGGTACATTAACTGAAACATTCGATGCTATTGAAATGGCTCAAAAAGCTGGATATACTGCGGTTGTATCTCACCGTTCTGGTGAAACTGAAGATACTACAATTGCTGATATCGCAGTTGCTACAAATGCAGGTCAAATTAAAACAGGTTCATTATCTAGAACTGACCGTATTGCTAAATACAATCAATTATTACGTATTGAAGATGAATTATACGAAACAGCTAAATTTGAAGGAATTAAATCTTTCTACAATTTAGATAAATAATATCTCTTTAATTTTTATAAGAGTTCACGCTTATGATTTAATATCTTAATTGAATTGTCCGTTGCAGAGTTGAGGCTGCAACGGGCTTTTTTAGTTAAGTACATTTTAAATTATTAATGTAAACTGATATAATAATGTGAGTAATTTTGTAAAAGGAGTACAATTATGACAGACTCAAATGCTAAAGAAATAAGAACGGGACGTTTAATTGCGATAAGTTCATTAGTGTTTTGTATTTTACTTATCCTTCACCACTTTATTGTATTAGATGAATCAACAGCTAAATCAATTTTATCTTTAGCTGGTCAAAAAACATCAGATACAGCAGTAAAAAACATTTTAAATAGTGACCGATACACTGGCATTATGTACATTTTAGCTTATTTGGCAGGTACTGTTGCTTTCTGGAATCGCCATCCATATTTATGGTGGTTTATGTTTGCCGTATATATTTCTAATGCACTATTTACACTCGTAAATCTTTACTTATTTATTCAAGGTATTTTAGATGTAAAAAATGTACTTGCAGTTTTACCAATTTTAATTGTAGTGATTGGATCTATTATTCTAGCAATTTATATGCTAGTTGTTTCTATTAAACGTAAAAGTACTTTCAATAGATAGAAGTTTGATTACATCAATAAAGATGTGTTATAATTTCTTTCGTATATAATGAACGGAGGACAATTTTTATGCATACATTAATCATCGTTTTATTAATAATAGATTGTATTGCATTAGTGACTGTTGTATTACTCCAAGAAGGTAAAAGTAATGGACTTTCAGGTGCTATTAGTGGTGGCGCTGAACAATTGTTTGGTAAACAAAAACAACGTGGCGTCGATTTATTCTTGCATAGATTAACAATAATTTTAGCTATTTTATTCTTTGTACTTATGTTTTGTATTAGTTACTTAGGTATGTAGAGAATATTATATTTGTTTTAATGAAGTAAATGAATCTTAACCAAGACTGATAAATGATAGGGCAAATGAATCACATTTGCTATTAAGTATTATCAGCCTGAGTCCGACGATATACTTGTCGGACTTTTTTATTTTATAATTAAGACAACCATGTTTTTAAATCATATGTTAAAGGGAATAATGATTTATCAAGTAATTTTGATAATAATGAAGAGTTTTTAAATATATCAAATATGATGAAAGACTTAACTTATTTAGGATAGATTGAGTACTTATCATAAGGGAGAGGGATTTTAATCATGCAAATTAAACTACCAAAACCATTCTTTTTTGAAGAAGGTAAACGTGCAGTGTTACTTCTTCACGGCTTCACAGGTAACTCTGCTGATGTAAGACAACTTGGGCGTTACCTTCAAAAAAAGGGCTATACATCTTATGCTCCACAATATGAAGGACATGCAGCGCCTCCAGAAGAAATATTAAAATCTAGCCCTTTTGTTTGGTTTAAAGATGTTTTAGATGGTTATGATTATTTAGTAGACCAAGGTTACGAAGAAATAGCAGTAGCTGGTTTATCATTAGGTGGCGCCTTCGCATTAAAACTAAGTTTAAATCGTGATGTGAAGGGGATTATAACTATGTGTGCACCTATGGAGAATAAAACAGAAGGTTCGATTTATGAAGGATTTCTTGAATATGCACGTAACTTTAAAAAATATGAAGGCAAAGATCAACAAACGATTGATCAAGAAATGGAACAATTTCATCCAACTGAAACACTGAAAGAACTGAGTGACACACTAAATGGAGTTAAAGAACATGTCGATGAAGTAATTGATCCAATACTTGTCGTACAAGCAGAACAAGATACAATGATTGATCCTCAATCAGCAAATTATATATATAATCATGTCGATTCTGATGAGAAAGAAATCAAATGGTATCAACATTCAGGTCATGTGATTACCATTGATAAAGAAAAAGAGAAAGTCTTTGAAGATGTATATCAATTTTTAGAATCATTGGAATGGACAGAGTAAAAAATAAAGATGTAGGAGAGAAAGGAGGGGCATAATGAATTTAAAGCAATCCATCGAAGAAATGATAAAACAACCTGACTATGAACCCATGTCAGTATCTGACTTTCAAGATGCGTTAGGTTTAAACAGTGCCGACTCATTTAGAGATTTAATTAAAATACTCGTTGAATTAGAACAGTCTGGTTTAATTGAACGTACAAGAACAGACAGATATCAACGTAAACAATCCAACAAAACAAATTCAAAACTAATCAAAGGAACGTTAAGTCAAAACAAAAAAGGCTTTGCTTTTTTAAGACCTGAAGATGACGAGATGGACGATATTTTTATTCCACCAACTAAAATCAATAGAGCATTAGATGGAGATACCGTCATCGTGGAAATTCAAAAATCTCGTGGAGAACATAAAGGTAAAATTGAAGGTGAAGTAAAATCTATTGAAAAGCATTCAGTTACACAAGTTGTTGGAACGTATAGCGAAGCAAAGCATTTTGGTTTTGTATTACCGGATGACAAACGTATCATGCAAGATATCTTTATACCTAAAGGACAAAATTTAGGTGCTGTAGATGGGCATAAAGTATTAGTACAAATTACGAAGTATGCCGATAGTACAGACAATCCAGAAGGCCACGTTTCAGCAATATTAGGTCATAAAAATGATCCAGGTGTAGATATACTTTCCATCATTTACCAGCATGGAATAGAAATCGAGTTTCCAGATGCTGTATTACAAGAAGCTGAAGAAGTACCAGATGTAATAGAACCCTCTGAAATCGAAGGGCGTCGTGATTTAAGAGATGAATTAACAATCACTATAGATGGTGCAGATGCTAAAGATTTAGATGATGCCATTGCTGTAAAAAAATTAAAAAATGGCAACACCGAGCTTACAGTTAGTATTGCAGATGTAAGTTACTATGTAAAAGAAGGCTCAGCTTTAGATAAAGAAGCATATGATCGTGCGACAAGTGTGTATCTTGTCGATCGAGTAATCCCGATGATTCCACATCGTCTAAGTAATGGAATATGCTCATTAAATCCGGAAGAAGATCGTTTAACATTAAGTTGTCGAATGGAAATAAATGAACGAGGCGAAGTTGTAAAGCATGAAATCTTTGATAGTGTAATACATTCAAACTACAGAATGACATATGATGCAGTTAACAAAATTATCACTGATCAAGATTCTGAAATACGTTCACAATATAAAGATTTAACACCTATGTTAGATTTAGCGCAAGATTTATCAAATAGATTAATTCGTATGCGTAAACGTCGTGGAGAAATTGATTTTGATATTAATGAAGCGAAAGTACTTGTGAATGACGAAGGTATTCCAACAGAAGTGCTAATGAGAGAACGCGGCGAAGGAGAACGTTTAATTGAATCGTTCATGTTAGCAGCCAATGAAACAGTAGCTGAACACTTCAATAAATTGGAAGTACCATTTATTTATCGTGTTCATGAACAACCAAAATCTGACCGATTAAGACAGTTCTTCGACTTTATTACCAATTTTGGTATTATGATTAAAGGTACAGGTGAAGATATTCATCCGACAACATTACAAAACATTCAAGAAGAAGTTGAAGGTAGACCAGAACAAATGGTTATTTCAACCATGATGTTACGTTCTATGCAACAAGCACATTATGATGATGTTAATTTAGGGCATTTTGGTTTGTCTGCTGAGTACTATACTCACTTTACGTCTCCAATACGCCGTTATCCTGATTTAACAGTGCATAGATTAATACGTAAATATTTAATAGAGAATTCCATGGATAAGAAAGAAATACGTCATTGGGAAGAGACGTTGCCAGAATTAGCCGAGCACACATCACAACGTGAACGTCGTGCCATTGAAGCCGAACGTGATACTGATGAATTGAAAAAAGCTGAGTATATGATTCAACATATTGGTGATGAATTTGAAGGTATCATTAGCTCGGTTGCTAATTTTGGTATGTTTATAGAATTACCTAATACTATTGAGGGTATGGTTCATATCGCTAATATGACAGACGATTATTATCATTTTGATGAACGACAAATGGCACTAATCGGTGAACGTCAAGCAAAAGTCTTTCGCATTGGTGATGAGGTCAAAGTTAAAGTGACACATGTTGATGTGGAAGAACGCATGATAGATTTCCAAATTGTTGGCATGCCATTACCTAAAAAAACATCATCACAACGACCTGCTCGTGAGAAAACCATTCAAGCTAAAACACGTGGCAAGTCTTTAGACCATACTAAAAGTGATCGTAATGGTAAAGGTAAAAAGAAAAAGCGTAAGCAACGTAAAGGTAAAAATGCTCGTAAAAAAGATAAACAAGGTAATACGCACCACAAACCTTTTTATAAAGATAAAAGTGTGAAGAAGAAATCACGTCGAAAGAAAAAATAGTCAGCAAAGATGAGGTGAGTAATAGTGGCTAAGAAAAAATCAAAATCACCAGGTACGTTAGCTGAAAACCGTAAAGCAAGACATGACTACAATATTGAAGATACAATTGAAGCGGGTATTGCTTTAAGAGGTACTGAAATTAAATCCATACGTCGTGGTAGTGCCAATTTAAAAGATAGCTTTGCGCAAGTGAGACGAGGCGAAATGTACCTGAATAATATGCATATTGCACCATATGAAGAAGGAAATCGTTTTAATCATGATCCTTTACGTACACGTAAATTACTATTGCACAAAAAAGAAATTCAAAAATTAGGTGAGCGTACACGAGAAATAGGTTACTCTATTATTCCGTTGAAGTTATATTTAAAACATGGTCAATGTAAAGTTTTATTAGGCGTTGCTAGAGGTAAAAAGAAATACGACAAACGTCAAGCACTTAAAGAAAAAGCGGTAAAACGAGATATTGATCGCGCAGTTAAAGCCCGTTATTAAGCAATATCATTGCTTAATCGGGCCATCTTTGATATGATTGATTGCAGTGTCAAATTGTTTTATTAATGATTTAACAAAGTATTTTGTTAGATTGATTTGAATTGAGGGGACGTTCTTGGATTCGACAGGGGTCCCCCGAGCTTATTAAGCGTGTCGGAGGGCTGTCTCCGTTATCAACACATTTCGGTTAAATATAACTGACAAATCAAACAATAATTTCGCAGTAGCTGCGTAATAGCCACTGCATCGCCTAACAGCATCTCCTACGTGCTGTTAACGCGATTCAACCCTAGTAGGATATGCTAAACACTGCCGCTTGAAGTCTGTTTAGATGAAATATAATCAAGCTAGTATCATGTTGGTTGTTTATTGCTTAGCATGATGCGAAAATTATCAATAAACTACACACGTAGAAAGATTTGTATCAGGACCTCTGGACGCGGGTTCGAATCCCGCCGTCTCCATTATGTAGCCTGCAACCCATGTGGTTGTGGGCTTTTTGTTTTTGGGTCCACAAAAAGTGCACAGCACATAAAAAACATACTAAGATTAGCTATGAAGAAATCTATGACGATAGATTTTTTCATAGCTATTTTTTATAGTTATAGAGAGGAGTAGACTGTCCAGACTCTTGGATTTTAAATCCGTATAAAAAACAAGTCAGCTTTACTCTCGCCTTTTGAAATTCGTTTGTAGTATGTTGGGTTCCTGAAACCGTGTATAGGAAAATGAAATGAGAAAGGTTAAGTAAAGTTTTTAGCTTCTCAACTATTCAAAGGAGGTTTTTTTATCGATTACTTAGGTGTTGATATTAGTAAAAGGCGTAGTGTAGTTGCACATTATAAAAATGGAAAATTCCAAAAAACGTTTTTCATCCAAAATAATAAAAATGGCTACAAT
>NZ_KV811734.1:0-270 GCF_001813195.1 Staphylococcus sp. HMSC065D05 | reverse complement strand
CCAGAATACAATGACAAGAAAATCTTTAAGATTTTTATAAACTTAATCAATCTCGTAATAATAATTATTAGCTTAATAATACTCAATTTATTAACTGTAAAATAAGCACAGAATTAGAATTGAAATTAATGTATTAACGTTGATCTTTGAAGCTCTTAACAATTTTCAAACTTATAAAATTGTCGACTAAATCGCTCACACCATACGATATTCATCTTAAAATTTCGTTAAGTAGACTCACAACATTATTAAAATTTCTTAGCATAAATG
>NZ_KV811733.1:0-598 GCF_001813195.1 Staphylococcus sp. HMSC065D05 | reverse complement strand
AAATTATTAAAAATAATAAGATTTCATAAATTAAAAGAATCATGATTTTTCTCCTATAAATTAAAGCTAAAGAAAACATAAATCATCATCAATTTTCTAATGTTTAAAGCGAAAATTACTAGGAAAGCTGTTAAACAAAATGATGCAAATTTTAGAGTATATAGGAGTAAAGAAAAGCATATTAGATTTTAAAAGGTATTAAAAAAGTATTATAGGTAAATAAGAATAAAATTAATAATGCTATTAAAAGTGAAATTGAAAATTTAATTTTAAGTGAGGTTCAAAAGAAGAATTGATTGTTGTTTGAATGATTGAGAAAAATTTGAAGTTACCTTTATTTTACTAAAATCAAGTTCGCTATTATTACTTTTTAATACTTATATAGACGTAAAACCACTTAGTAAAAGTCATCGTATATTATATGACAACAGGGAAAACTATTTATTGCTATATTTTCAGGAGATTAAGGAAATACTTTAAATTGTATATCGCATATAAATCTGTCATATAGTTATTAGTAAACTAGTTTAATAGTTTACTAATAAACTTATATACTAGTAAACAAGTAAATTTATTTACTTATAGTGATGTGTTTAAT
>NZ_KV811732.1:0-533 GCF_001813195.1 Staphylococcus sp. HMSC065D05 | reverse complement strand
AATTATATTATAAATTCAACTTTGCAACAGAACCGTAAATTTTATTGCTAAATAAATACATATAAAATAAGAGAGCGCATATTTACGCTCCCTTTTCCTGTTTTATTATTAAAAGGTCATAACAGATTATGATCATCTGTTTTGAAATGCTGTGAGAAGCTCTCATTTGCATCGAAGTAAAGTTTATTAAACCAAATCATTATCGTGTTTAATTCTATAAACAGTCTGCCTTGTTATATTAACTTCTTTCGCAATCTTACTGATAGCTGTGCCTTCTTTTAACATTTCCACAACTCGATGATAAATAATGCGTTTTTGAGGATCCTTTGCATTCGTTGAATAAAGTAACGGACGCCCTTTATATACACCTTTTTCTTTCGCAACTTGAATACCTTGAGCTTGTCGACGTTTACTTTCATTTCGTTCTTGTTCTGAGACCATTGCTAATATTTGTATGATTAAATCTTTCATAAACTTATCTAATAAAGGATTGCCAATGACTTCATTCATCATAGGTAAACTAGTAATCATCA
>NZ_KV811731.1:0-241 GCF_001813195.1 Staphylococcus sp. HMSC065D05 | reverse complement strand
ACTTCATTCATCATAGGTAAACTAGTAATCATCAATTGAACTTCTTTATCCTTTAAATAATTAACTGTGTTAATCACTTCATCATAATTACGACCTAAGCGATCAATCGATTCTACTACAAATCTATCGCCCATTCTCACAAAGTTAAGTGCTTCTTGAAATACGGGTCTATTTTCTACTGACTTTCCCGATTGTTTCTCTGTAAATATTTTCTCTACGCCAAATGTTTTCAAATTATCTA